>DATIAB010000116.1:0-5750 GCA_035458265.1 Ornithinibacter sp.
ATGTCCTGGGTGGCCCTGACGCCGGCCAGGACCACCACCGCGGCGGCCGTGCTCACCAGCAGGATGGTGGTGCGGGGGATGGTCACGACGAGATCCTCTGCAGCTCGGTTCGGCGGCCCAGGGCGACCAGCATCGCGACCAGGTGGCGGTGCAGGTCGTCGCCGCCGACGATCGGGTGGTCGGGTGCGAACAGGTGCGTCGGCGCCATGACGAAAGCCCTGTCCTGCCACCCGCCGAGGCCACCGTGGCACCCGACCAGCGGCTCGAACGCCGCCACGTCCATCGTGACCGGGTCGAAGGAGCTGTTGACGTACAGGTCGGGCGCGTTCGGCATGAGGGTCGCGGTCGCGAGCATCGCCGGTGCGTGGGCGCCGACGACGTCGGAGCCTCGGAAGCGGACGGCGACTCGTCGGGGGTCCGTTTCGCCCCTTTCGTCGGACAGGGGGGTCGCGGTGGAGGAGGTCACTCGACTGCTCCTGTCGACGTCGCGGTCGAGGGGTTCGCTCAGGCCAGGACCTTGGCCTTGGCCTGGTCGTACTCGGCGGGGGAGAGGACACCGCTGTCACGCAGCTCGGCCAGGCGCTGCAGCTCCTCCGACACCTGGGGTGCGGCAGGTCGCTGTGCCCCGTACATCTCCATGCGGGCCATCGCCGCTTCACGGTTGCGCTTGTTCATCGAGTCCCCTCGCGAGATGAGGTACACGAGGGCTCCGAGCCAGGGGATGAGGACGATGAAGATGGTCCACACCGCCTTCATGCCACCGCCCAGGGTGTCGTCGCGGAAGATGTCGATGAGGATGTGGACCAAGAGCGAGATCCAGGCCAGCAGGATGGTGAACCAGAAGATCGAGATCATCACGTCCCAGAATCCGAAGTCTTCTGACATGTCTACCTACTCCTACGTGTGGGACGGGATGAACAGGACGGGACCGGGACGTGGGTCACAGCAATCCCCGTCAGTAGCCGTCGAGGGATCGACGGTCACCGTGGGCCGTGACCGCGTAGATCACCACGACGTTGAGGGTGATCATGATGAGCGACCACAGGGGATAGGCCGCCATGAAGACCAGGTTGGCGATCGAGCTCAGGACGGCGAGGACGATGGTCACGATCCGCGCCCACATCGCGCCGCGGAGGAGCGCTCCGCCCGCGCTCGCGACGAGGATCCCGAGGATGAGATGGGTCCAGCCCCACGCCGTGTAGTCGACGGTCACCACGAGGTTGCTCTCAGGGACCAGGTAGTAGTCCTCGTCGAAGATGCCGACGAAGCCGGCGATCGCGTGGAAGCACCCGAGGATGAACATCAGGGTGCTGGCGAACATGATCCAACCCGACCAGCCATCTCCCGAGGACTGGCGGTCCTGTTCCCTCGCCGGGGTCGGTGTCGACATCAGCGTGCCTCCCTGTCGTCGTGCTCGTGCCTCCAGCATGGAGACAGCGACGAGACACGACCTCACCCACCGAGGGTGACGCGGGGACCCCGCCGGAAGCGCACCGTGTCGGGATGGTGCACGACGAGGCTGTAGACGAGGCGCAGGCATTCGAGTACGACGTCCAGCTGACGTGCGAGCCGGACGAGTCGCTCCGCAAGCGGTACCCCCACATGAAGATTCGGAGCACGCAGGCCCAGACCGCCCTCCGCCGGCGTGTGCGGAGCCCGGAGGAGCTGAGCGCGTTGCTCGTCGAGATCAGCACCGTGGGCCTGACCCTGACCGACGTCCATCGCGTCGCGAGCGCCGCGGACGCCCAGCCCGACTCGGGGGTCTACGAGGTGCGGGTCGTCGGCGAGCTGGGAGGATCCCTCCTGCGCTACCTGAAGTGCACGCACTACTCGGTGCAGAGGCAGACGCTCGTACGGCTCACCCTGGCCGCCGACGAGCTGCACCGGTTCCTGCAGGCGTGCGCGGACTCCGGTGCGCGTCTGGAACGCGTGCGCCGCGTGGGCGCCGCCCCGGTGCTCGCCGGCTCGCGCTAGCAGAGGCCGAGCGCCCGGCCGCGGCGCACCGCGTCCACGCGTCGGTTGACGCCCAGCTTGCCGAAGATCCCCTTGAGGTGGGTCTTGACCGTGTTGGTGGACACGAAGAGGGCTGCGGCGATCTCCTCCGTCGAGTTCATCTGCGCCAGCAGCTGGAGGACCTGGCCCTCGCGCTCGGTGAGCAGCGAGGGCGGCGGCAGCCGGTCACCGTCCGCACCGGTCGGCGCCGCGACGGATGCCGGTCGCCAGGGCGCGTCGTCGTCACCGGGGCAGGTGGCGAGGAAGTCGCGGTGCTTGCGCAGCAGGCCGGCGTCGCGCTCGACGGTCCTGCGCAGCCACTCCCAGTCGCGCATCACCGCGCGGCGCATGCCCTCACCCGTGGCCGAGCGGAGAGCGCGGTCGGTCAGCAGACGGGCCCGTTCGAGCCGCCCCTGGTCCTCGGCCATCCGTGCCTCGAGCAGCCACGCCTCGACCTGCAGGGCCAGGGGAGCATGGTCGAGGTCGGTGACCGCACGACTGAGGACGGCCAGCGCTCCACGGACGTCCCCGATCGTCCGCCGGGCGAGCGCCGCCATGACCATGGCCTCGACGACCGCGTGCTGGGGCACCGGGGTGAGCAGCGCCATGGCCCGGTCAGGCTCGCCCGACGCGATCAGCGCCTCGGCCCGCACGACCGTCAGCAGCTCGGCGAGCCAGCCCATGGGCCTGGCCGCCGGAACTGCAGGCTCCCGAGCTGCGAGGAGACGGATCGCGGCCTCGGGCGTCCCCAGCGCGATCGACAGCTTCGCCTCGAGCAGCAGGTGGCTCGTCGCCAGCCACGGGTCCCGCCCGCGCACGACGTCCTCCAGGGCGTCGAGGCGGAGCCGGGCACCCGGGAAGTCGGCCCGCTCGAGGGCGACCCAGGCCTCGGCCAGGAGGGCGTGCGCCTGGCCGGAGCCACCGTGGGGATCGGGGAGACCGGTGCGCACCTGCTCGGCATGACGCTCGGCCCGCCGCAGGTCGCCCTGCAGCGCCTCGACGTGGGCCAGCGGGCCCACGAACCGGCTGCGCATCTCGGCCGGGGCGGCGTCCGCCCCGCGGGACAGCACGGCGGCGACCTCGCCGCGGCCGGCGTCCTCCGGGCGCATGGCGGCGAGGTGGGTCTTCAGGAGCTCGCTGAGCTCGGTGATGCTCGACTGCGCCGTCGGTGGACCGTCGGCGTGCGGTGGGTCCAGGGTGCCCGGCGCCGGGATCACCCGGGGTTCGCCCCAGGTCCCGTCCGACCGGATCTCGACCAACGCCCAGCCCCAGGTGGGCGGGCCCTGCTGGTGCACGCGCACTCGGGGCTGCGGCACCGTGGGCGACGCGACGTGCTCGGTTCGCGGGGGCCGGCGGAGGGAGGCGTGCCGGGCCGGGGGATGCAGTGACATGTCGGACCACCTGTTCCATGACAAAACGGTCACGAACATTGAGTCACCCCGGGGGGTGAGGCGGCATCACCCCGGGGGTGATCTCACCCGGGTGAGGCGATGTCTAGATCAGCGACTGGCGGCGCGCCAGGCTCACCGCTTCGGTCCTCGAGTGGACGCCGAGCTTGCGGTAGACGGCCCGCGCATGCGTCTTCACCGTGTTGGGGGACAGGTAGAGGGTGCCGGCGATCTCGTGCAGGCTCAGCGGGCCCTGCAGCAACCTGAGGACGTCGACCTCGCGGTCGGTGAGGGGCTCTCCGGTCAGCTCGATGGCGGCGTCCTCCATGATCAGGTTGCGCACGGCATCAGCGCGCGCGTGCATCGCCGCCATTCCCTCGCCGAACCGGCTCATCCGGTGGGTCAGCTCGGTCAACAGGTCGCGGGCGAGAGCGGTGTGTCGCAGCCGGGCTGCGATGTGGGCACTCATCAGGAGGTGGTGGATGGGCCCCCACACCGCTTGCGCGTTGTCGAGGCGGCGGGTCGCGAGGCCGAGCTCCAGCGTGCGCATGGCCTCGTCGGACTTGCCCGCGTCGGTCTGGGCCAGCGCCAGGGCGACGTAGGCCCACGAGGCCTGGGGAGTGGCTCCCAGTCCTCGGTTGTCGAGCACGTTGATCGCTCGCTCCGCCCACTCGCGTCCCTGTGCGGTGTTGCCGCGCTCGCACTCCGCGAAGCAGGCGAGGGACAGCGCCAGGATGCGGAGCAGACCGGGCGCGCCGTCGCCCCGGATCGCTGCCTGGAGGTGCGGGACGGCGTGGTCGAGCTCGCCCTGCACGTAGTGGGCGTGGCCGAGCGTGGCCTGGGCGATGACGTACTGGGCCGACCGGCCGTTCGTCTCGAGCTCCGCCGCACGTCGCGCCGCGGCCATCATGTCAAGGGGCCCACCGAAGCCGAAGAGGGCGCGCATCTGGGCCGTGGCGGACTCGATCGAGCAGGAGCCGTCCGGCAACGGACCGTAGTCCTCCAGGCCCTCGAGGGCGTGCAGGTGCCCCGCCATCGTCCGCTCGTCGCCGACCAGGCCTGCCAGCCAGGCCGCCGTCGCCTGCGCCGGCGGACCGCCGTCGCCGAGACCGACCTGCTCGTGCCACCCCCGGACAGTGGCCCCCTGACCGGCGTCCATGAACCGCAACCAGTTGGCCTGGACGAGCTCGGCCGCATCCTGCGACCTTCCGGCGGCGCGCCAGTGCGTGATCGCCTCCGGGACGAGACTCCGCGCGGAGAACCACTCGGCAGCCCGGGCGTGGAGGCCCTCGAGGTGCTCGGGGTGTCGCGCCAGCTCCAGCTCGCTCCGGGCGACTGCTGCGAAGAGCTGGTGGAACCGGAACCATCTGCGCTCCCCGTCCAGTGGCACCAGGAACAGGTTCGCGCGCTCGAGGTCGTTGAGGATCGTTGCGCTGTCGCTGCGTCCCAGCGCGTGATCGCACAACGAGGCCGAGAACCGGTCGAGCACCGAGGCCTCCAGGATGAAGTCCCGCAACCGCTCCGGCTGCCGGCTGAGCACCTCCTCCGTGAGGTAGTCACCGATGAACCGGTTGCTCCCGCTGAAGCGGTGCACGAACTCGTCGGGATCACGGCGGTCGGCCAGCGAGAGCGCGGCCAGGTAGAGGGCCGCCGGCCAGCCCTCGGTCCGCTCGACCAGCTCCGCGAGGGTGTGGTCGGACAGGGCCACGCCCGTGCCGACGAACATCTCGCGGGCCTCCGGGAGCGTGAAGGCGAGATCGTCGGCCCGGAGCTCGGCCAGGTCCCGGGACACGCGCAGTCGTCCCAGCCTGAGTCCCGGGTCGGACCGGCTGATGATCACCAGGTGCGCGTTGTCCGGGAGGCTGTGCACGAGCAGCTCGACCTCCTCGTGGCGTGCCGGCGACTGGACGAAGTGGAAGTCGTCGAGGACGAGCACCAGCTCCTCCGGCATGGCTCCGAGGGCCGCGACGACGGTCGTCAGCAGGGTCGGCGGGGCCTCGGCCAGCCTGCCGAGCACCCGTCCGGGTTCGACGGCCGGCAGCGCGCACCCTGCCCGTTCGAGCGCCGCGGCCACGTGGCTCCACAGCCGCACGGGGTCGTCGTCCCCCGCATCGAGGGAGACCCAGGCGGAGGCGGGGCACCGCTCGGAGAGCAGGCCCTGAGCGACGACGGTGGTCTTGCCGTACCCGGCGGGGGCGGCCACCAGGGTGACAGGGTGGCGGATCGCGTGGAGCATGGCGTCCAGCAGACGTGGCCGGTCGACCCAGCTCGCGCGCACGGGCGGGGCATGGAGCTTGGCCTCCGACAGGTGGTTCTTCGAGGGGAGGGCAGCGCCATGGGGAAGCGGGTCGGGCCTCACAAGGTTCACCG
>DATIAB010000117.1:0-11738 GCA_035458265.1 Ornithinibacter sp.
TCGACGCGGTCGTCAACGAACGGGCCAACCAGCTGCGGTGGCCCAAGGGCCCGATGCGCTACAACCTGGCGATCCTTCGGGAGCTGCCCGTCTTTCGTGCCATCCCGTACGGTCTCGTGCTCGACGGTCAGCGCATCGACACCGAGGCGATGCTCGTCGCGGTCGGCAACGGCCCGGCCTACGGTGGTGGCATGCGGGTCACTCCCGGTGCCTCCTTCGACGACGGGCTGCTCGACGTGCTCATCCTCGGCAAGATCTCGACCTTGCAGTTCCTCCGGGTCTTCCCGAAGGTGTTCAAGGGCAGCCACGTGAGCCATCCGGCCGTGCAGATCCTGCAGGCCAGGACCGTTCGGCTCGAGGCGAGTGGCATCGTCTCCTACGCCGACGGTGAGCGGTTCGCGCCCCTGCCCATGACCATGGAGGTCGTGCCCGGCGCGCTCACCGTCCTGGCGTGAGCGCTGACGTAGCCTGAGCCCATGCCCAGCCCTGCCGAGAGGTATGCCGCTGCCGCGGCCCGGAACCGTCGGGAGCGCAGCGAGCTCGGCCGCTTCACGGCATCCCTGCAGTTCCCGCTCGACGACTTCCAGCGGCGGGCCTGCGAGGCCGTCGAGGTGGGCAAGGGCGTGCTCGTCGCCGCACCCACCGGGGCCGGCAAGACGATCGTCGGTGAGTTCGCCGTGCACCTGGCGCTCGCGACGGGTCGCAAGGCCTTCTACACCACGCCCATCAAGGCATTGTCCAACCAGAAGTACCACGACCTCGTGCGGGTGCACGGCGCCGAGAACGTCGGTCTGCTGACGGGCGACTCCTCCGTCAACGGTGAGGCGCCCGTCGTCGTCATGACGACCGAGGTCCTGCGCAACATGATGTATGCCGGGTCGCGCACCCTGGAGGGGCTCGGCTTCGTCGTCATGGACGAGGTGCACTACCTCGCCGACCGCTTCCGCGGGGCGGTGTGGGAGGAAGTCATCATCCACCTGCCCGAGCACGTGCAGGTCGTCTCGCTGTCGGCGACGGTGAGCAACGCGGAGGAGTTCGGCGACTGGTTGGCCGAGGTCCGTGGCAACCACGAGGTCGTCGTCTCCGAGCACCGCCCGGTGCCGCTCTACCAGCACGTGCTGGTCGGGACGACGATGTTCGACCTGTTCGCCGGGAACCGGGTCAACCCCGACCTCCTCACGGCCATCCGCAGCGCGGAGGAGCGCGGTCGTTGGCAGGACGAGCCGCGGCGCGGTGGCAACGGTCGGGGTGCTTCCCGCGGAGGCCCTCGAGGGGGCCGCGGGCCAGGGGGCGGCGCCGGGGGACGGGGCTTCGCCCGCGGTGGACGTCCCGGCGGGGGCGCGACCCGAGCCGAGGTCATCGACGAGCTCGACCGCGACGGGCTACTGCCGGCGATCACGTTCATCTTCAGCCGGGTCGGGTGCGAGGCGGCCGTGGGCCAGCTCCTCGCGGCCGGCACGCGGCTGGTGCCCGAGCGCGAAGGTCTGCGGATCCGACGGTTGGTCGAGGAGCGTGTCGACTCGCTGGCCACCGAGGATCTCACGGTTCTCGGCTACTTCGACTTCGTCGAGGGACTCTCGCGCGGGTTCGCCGCTCACCACGCCGGGATGCTGCCGCTGTTCCGGGAGATCGTCGAGGAGCTCTTCACCGCCGGCCGCATCCGCGCCGTGTTCGCGACCGAGACCCTGGCGCTGGGGATCAACATGCCGGCTCGCACGGTGGTGCTCGAGAAGCTCGTGAAGTTCAACGGCGAGGCCCACGTCGACATCACCCCTGCCGAGTACACCCAGCTGACCGGACGGGCCGGGCGCCGCGGCATCGACATCGAGGGCCACGCGGTCGTGCAGTGGGCGAGGGGGGTCGACCCGTTGGCCGTCGGTGGCCTGGCCTCGGCGCGCACCTACCCCCTGCGCTCGAGCTTCCGGCCGACCTACAACATGGCCGTCAACCTCGTCGGCCAGGTCGGCCGCGAGGTGGCCCGCGAGATCCTCGAGACCTCGTTCGCCCAGTTCCAGGCCGACCGGGCCGTCGTGGGCATCGCCACCAAGGTCCGGCGCAACGAGGAGGGCATGCACGACTACGACGAGGCGATGCACTGCCACCTCGGCGACTTCCGTGAGTACGCGGCGCTGCGTCGCGCGCTCGCCGACGCGGAGAAGGAGGGGGTCCGGTCCCGCTCGGCCTCACGCCGTGCCGAGGCGGCGCTGTCCCTGGAGGCGCTGAAGATCGGTGACGTGATCCGCATCCCGGCTGGGCGCCGCGCCGGGTGGGCGGTCGTCGTGCAGCCTGCGCGAACCGGCCGGGGAGCCCCGACCGGGCCGAGCGTGGTCACCGAGGACAAGCAGTTCCGCCGCCTCACCACCGTCGACGTCCCCGAGCCGGTCCAGGCGCTGGCCCGGATGACCGTCCCCGCCCACTTCAATCCCAAGTCGCCGAAGTCACGGCGTGACCTCGCGACCTCGCTGCGGATCGCGGTACCTCGTGGCTCCGAGGACGCACCGGGGCGCCCAGGGCGGGACGCGGGCGCCCGGGAGTCCGAACGGGTGCGGCTGATCCGCGACCAGCTGCGGGCGCACCCCTGCCACCAGTGCCCCGACCGCGAGGCGCACGCCCGCTGGGCCGAGCGGTGGTGGCGGCTCAAGCGCGAGACGGTTGGGCTCCAGCGCAAGGTCGAGGGACGCACGAACACGGTGGCCCGCACCTTCGACCGCATCTGTGACGCCCTCGAGGCTTTGGGCTACCTGGCCGAGTCCGGCACCGTCGTCACGGAGCGGGGAGAGCGGCTGCGCCGGCTCTACACCGAGAAGGACCTCCTCGCGGCGCAGTGCCTGCGCCATGAGGTCTGGAAACGGCTCGACGCGCCGTCCCTGGCTGCGGCCGTCTCGGCACTGGTGCACGAGCCGCGCCACGAGGAGGCGGAGGTCTCCCCGCGGATGCCCAACGACGAGGTCGCACAGGCTCTCACCGACATGGTCCGGCTGTGGTCGGAGATCGAGGACCTCGAGACCGAGCACGACCTGCCCTCGACGTCGATGCCCGACGGCGGCATGGCGTGGATGGTGCACCGCTGGGCGTCGGGTGACCGGCTGGACGCCGTGCTGCGCGGGCAGGACATGGCCGCCGGCGACTTCGTGCGCCGCTGCAAGCAGCTGGTCGACCTCCTCGACCAGGTCGCCAAGGCGAGCACGGATGCCGTGGTGCGGCGCACCGCCCGCGCCGCCGTGGATGCCGTGCTCCGAGGCGTCGTCGCCGCCGACCGGCTCGACTGACCCGGAGCCGTCAGCGGGGGAGTTCGAGGGCGGTGAGGAGTCGGTCCACCGGGTTGCCCACCCCGTAGGCGTCAGCCAGCTCGGCCAGGGCGACGGGGTCGGCCACCGTGCGTGGGAGTGCCAGGTCGACATCGGCGAGGAAGGCGTCGTGGGCGACGCGGACCACCGTCGGGGCGACGTCGAGGTAGGCCGAGGCGGCCTCGAGGTTGACCCGGCGGGCACCCCTGATCGAGGGGTCGCCGCCCTCGACGGCCGCTCGCAGCGCGGCCAGCGAGCCGAACTGCGCGATGAGCTGGGCGGCGGTCTTGTCACCGATGCCCTTGACCCCGGGCAGCCCGTCACTGGTGTCGCCGCGCAGCACCGACATCTCGAGGTAGGCCTCGCCGGTCGGCACGGCATACCGCTCCAGCAGGTACGCCTGGGTGGCGATGTCGGGCTCGCGCACGCCGCCGCGACCCGTGTAGAGGACCCGGATGCCGTGCGCGTCGTCGACGAGCTGCAGCAGGTCCCGGTCGCCGGTCACGACGTCCACCGGCATGACGCCCCGGTGTCGGTGCGTCAGCGTGCCGATGACGTCGTCCGCCTCGAAGCCGGGGGAGCCCAGGCGAGCGATGCCGACCGCGCGCAGCAGCTCCCGGATGAGTGGCACCTGCGGGGTGAGGTCGTCTGGCGACTCCTCGGCCACCGGGGAGCCCTCGACGAGCCGGTGGGTCTTGTACGTCGGGATGAGGTCGACGCGCCACTGCGGCCGCCAGTCGTCGTCCCAGCACGCGACGAGGTGGGTCGGGCGGTGCGCCGTGACGAGGGTGGCGATCATGTCGATGAAGCCGCGCAACGCGTTCGTCGGGGTCTGCTCGGGGGTGCTGCGCTGGTCCGGGACGCCGAAGAAGGCACGGAAGTACAGGGACGCGGAGTCCATCAAAAGCAACTTCTGTGGCCGTTGCAGGTCCAGAGCCATGCGCCGAGCCTAGCCGTGCGGTCACCGGACTACGGTTTGCCGCCGATGACCCACGAGTGCGCGATCCGGCCGTCGTCGTCGAGCTCGTAGACCACGATGCCGCCCTGGTAGCCGTACGCCCATGTGAGCCCCTCTGCCACGTAGCGGCCCAGCCGGATCGTGGGCGTGGCGGCCGGGTCGATGCGGAAACCCAGACCCCGGTACGCGGCGAGGTGGTCGGAGATCTGCTGAGCGCCGCGCGTCACCACTGGTGGATCCTGGTCCCGCTCCTCGAGCACCGCCTCCGCGCTGTAGAACGACGCCACGTCGGGGCCCGGTTCACCGTTGACCGCGGCGATCCGTGCGCCCAACATCGTGGTGACCTCCTCTGACGCGAGGCCGGACGGCTGCTCCACGGTGGTCCGCCCGATCCCGAAGCCCAAGGCCAGCGCCGTGATGACGCCGAGCCCGGTGAACAGGCCGGTTCGGCGGCCGGAGGACCGGTCTCGCACGGACTCCATTCGCTCGTTCTCGCCAACAGTCGTCATGATGACCACGCTCCTCGAGGAGTCACGAGGGCCGGGCGTGCTCGCCCGCCTCCATCATCTCGCGATGGTTGGAGCGCGCCGACGGCCTGACTGCTGCGTCACGTCCTCCCGGGGCGCTGCTCCGGGACGCCGAAGAAGGCACGGAAGTACAGCGACGCACTGTCGAGCAGCATGAGCGTGCCGGGTCCACCGGCGGGAGATGACACGGGTCGAGAGTGGAGAACGGCTACCCTGAGCCCGTGGAAGACCTTGATCGGCGCATCGTCGAGCTCCTTGCCCAGGATGGTCGCATCAGCTACACCGACCTCGGCAAGGCGCTGGGCATGTCGACCTCGGCTGTGCACCAACGAGTTCGGCGCCTCGAGCAGCGGGGTGTCATCAAGGGCTACACGGCCAAGGTCGACCACCAGGCCCTCGGCCGTCAGATCACCGCCTTCATCTCGATCACCCCACTCGACCCGGCTGCGCCCGACGACATCCCCGAGCGGCTGCGCGAGCTGCCCCAGATCGAGGAGTGCCACTCGGTGGCCGGGGACGAGAACTACATCCTCAAGGTGCGGGTGGCCACCCCGTCCGAGCTCGAGGAGCTCATCGCGAGCGTGCGCGGCGTCGCCAACGTCTCGACCCGCACGACGGTCGTCCTGTCCACGCCCTGGGAGTGAGCTCAGCCGGCCAGGCGCCGCGCCTGGTCCTCCATCACCAGCTCCGCGTTGACCATCGCGCCCGTGCGCGTCCCCGCGGCGGCCGCCATGACGACCTGCGCCATCGGGTCGGTGACGTTGCCGGCGGCCCACACCCGGGGCACGGTGGTGCGGCCCACGGCATCCGAGGGCATCGACCGGGCCACCACGCGACCCGTCATCTCGAGGTCAGCCGGTTCCAGCCCGAGGGCGGTGAGCACCGGCGAGGTGGCCTCGACGAACGACGCGACGACGACGGCATCCGCGTCCACGGTGCGGCCGGGCACCTCGACGCCCGTGAGCCGACCCGCGGACCCGACCACGCGGTTCGCCGGTCCTCGGACGACCTCGATGCCCAGGGCCTGCAGGCGGGCCCGGTCGTTCGTGGACAGGGCGTCCGGGGCGTGTTCGACGACCGTGAGGGCGTCGGTCAGCTGGCTGAAGAGCCCGGCCTGGTGCATGGCCGCGGGGGAGGTGGCGAGCACGACGATCCGCTGGTCGCGCACCTCCCAGCCGTGGCAGTAGGGGCAGTGCACGACGCCGTGCCCCCAGTGCTCGGCCAGGCCGGGCACGTCGGGCAGTCCGTCGATGGCGCCCGACGTCACGACGAGGTGGCGTGCCGACCACTGCGAGCCATCGGCGCAGGTCACCGTGACGCGCTCCCCTCCCTGGGGTGCGACGGCATCCACGGCCGTTCCGGGGACGACCCGACCGCCGTAGGTGGCGAGCTCGTCGCGGCCGCGGGCCAACAGCTCGCCCGGCGGGAGCCCGTCGTGTCCGAGGAAGGCGTGCACGCCGTCGGCGGAGGCGTTGCGGGGTTCTCCGGCGTCGATGACGACGACGGAACGTCGTGACCGGGCGAGCACGGTGGCCGCGGACAGGCCGGCGGGGCCCCCTCCGACGACGAGCGTGTCGACCTCGGCGGGAGAGGTCGCGACGGACGGAGCGGGGACGGCTGCGGACGGGGTCGGGTGCTCGCTCATGGGTCCACCGTGGGGCACGACGAGCCAGGGAGCAAGGTATGTTGCCGGTATGGCAAACCTCGACCCGCACGTCGTCGGTCGCCGGCTGCGCGACCTGCGCACCCGACGCGACCTCACGCTGGCCGACGTGGCCGCGGAGACCGACATCTCCGTGAGCACCCTCTCGCGCCTGGAGTCGGGAGGCCGCCGCGCCACCCTCGAGCTGCTCGTGCCGCTGGCCCGGAGGTACCGGGTGACCCTCGACGAGCTCGTCGACGCCCCTGCCACCGGCGACCCGCGCGTGCACGCGAAACCGATCGAGGCGTGGGGGGCGACGATCATCCCGCTCACCACCCGCCAGGGCGGCCAGCGCGCGTTCAAGCACGTGCTGCGGCCCGAGGCCCGCAGCGTGCCCGAGCCCCGCAGCCACGAGGGCTACGACTGGGTCTACGTGCTCGACGGCCGGCTGCGGCTCGTGCTCGGTGAGCACGACATCGTCATGGGGCCGGGAGAGGTCGCCGAGTTCGACACGCGCGTACCGCACTGGTTCGGCTGCGCTGACGACCGCCCGGTCGAGCTGCTCTCGATCATCGGGCCGCAGGGCGAGCGCATGCACGTGCGCGCCCGGCCGAAGCGCTCCGCGACGAGCTGAGGTGGCGGTCAGCGGGCGATGTCCGCGAGCAGGGCATCCGTGACGCGAACGAGATCGGTGGGGGACAGACCGAGATCGAGCCCTCGGCGCCCCCCGGAGACGTAGACGACGTCGAATAGCTCGGCACTTTCGTCGACGACGGTCGGCAGCGCGCGTTTCTGCCCCACCGGCGAGATGCCACCCACGACGTAGCCCGAGGACCGCTGTGCCGCAGCCGGATCCGCCATCGCGACGCGCTTGACCCCCAGCGCCGACGCCATGGCCTTGAGGTCGAGCAGCCCCGCGACCGGCACGACGGCCACCGCGAGCCCTGCGCCGGTGTCGACGAGCAGTGTCTTGAACATCTGCTCGGCCGGCAGTCCGAGCGCCTGGACCGCCTCCTTGCCGAAGGACGTGGCTGCCGGGTCGTGCTCGTAGACGTGCTGGGAGAACCGCACGCCCGCCGCGGTGAGGAACACCGTGGCGGGCGTGCCGGAAGGGTCTCGGCGCGGCATACGACGCAGCGTATGCCGGTGACCCGACGAGGCGGGAGGGTGACCTACCCGAGGTCGGCGACGGATGCCGCGCGGCTGGCGCTCGCACCGACGAGGGCGGCCGTGTGGGTCGCCTCGAGGTCGGTGGTGGAGCGCCACCAGTCCTGCCCGGCCTGCGGCAGGGTGTAGATCGGGTCGTAGTAGACGTACTCGCGCGAGAGCGCCTGCTCGTCACCGGCCTCGATGGACGTGCGGTAGTGCTTGCGCCAGAACGACATCCCGCGCTCGCGCTCGTAGCTCTCGACCTGGTGCACCCACCGCTTGCCGACGAACGGCACGTCGCAGACGATGCGCGGCGTGGCGAAGCCCGGGAGGTAGCCCATGATCGCGTGCTGCAGCTCCTGGGCCTCCCTGAGCGAGAGCCTCCAGTGCTCGGCGAAGGGGATCATGTCGCACATGTAGAAGTAGTACGGCGTGATCATCGCCTCGTCCTGGAGGGCGAAGCACAGGTCGAGCAGCGCCTCGGTGGAGTCGTTGACCCCTCGCATGAGCACGCCCTGGTTGCGCACGTTGCGCACGCCCGCGTCGAGCATGGCCTGGGCAGCCTGCGCCACGAGCGGCGTCACCGACTGGACGCTGTTGACGTGGGTGTGGATGGCGACGGAGACCCCGCGCGAGCGCGCCTTGGCGGAGACGCGCGCGACCCCTTCGACGACGTCGTCCTGCAACCAGTGCTGGGGCAGGCCCATGAGCGCCTTGGTCGCGAGGCGGATGTCGCGGATGGTGTCGACCTCGAGCAGCTTGTCCAGGAAGCCCTCGAGGTTCTTCCACGGCATGTTCGCGACATCGCCGCCGGAGACCACGACGTCACGAACGCCGGGGGTGCGCTGCAGGTAGTCGAGCATCGCGGCGTACCGGTCGACCGGCTTGCCGGCGAGCTTGAGCTTGGTGAACTGCGGCGTGGAGTTGCCGACGAGGTCCATCCGGGTGCAGTGGCCGCAGTACTGCGGACACGTCGGCAGCATCTCGGCCAGCACCTTGGTGGGGTAGCGGTGGGTCAGCCCCTCGACGGCCCACATGTCGTGTTCGTGCAGGCTGTCGCGGGTGGAGAACGGGTGGCTGGGCCAGTCGGTGCGGCGGTCGCTGAAGACCGGCAGCATGTACCGGCGAACCGGGTCGGCGTAGAAGGCCTCGGTGAACGCGGCGCCCGCGGAAGGCATCGGCGTGTCCGTTGCCGGGACCATGGTGTTCATCATCTGCGGGGTCACGAGCATCGACATCGTCGCGCGCTCGGCCTGGTCGCGCTCGAGGTCGGCGTAGAAGCGCTCGTCGAGCAGGTCACCCATGAGGGCCCGCAGCTGTGCGAGGTTCTTGATGCAGTGCACCCGTTGCCACTGCACGTCCGCCCACTGCGCGGCGGTGACGTCACGCCACCCCGGAAGTCGGGTCCAGTCGGGTTCGACCAGCTCGCGACGACGGTAGGCGTAGGGCTGGTCGATGTTGATCGTCATGCGTGGCAGGATACGCAATGGATGCCGTCAAAGTCACGTCAGACCGCAAATACTGCGGCCGCGTGTCGGTCAGCAAGGAGATTCTTGTGCGCACCAGCCCCTCGTCACCCGTCGGGATGCACCGGGTCCTCGACCCGGCCGGCGCCGCCCTGCCCCAGGCGGCCCGCGTCCTGGATGCCGGGCCGCAGCTGTGGCCCGACGAGGTGCGCATCGACGTCGACACCCTCAACCTCGACGCAGCATCCTTTCGTCAGCTGAGCGAGAAGCACGGCGGAGACGGGGATGCCGTGCGCGCGGAGGTGCTCGACATCGTCGCCACCCGCGGCAAGATGCAGAACCCGGTGACCGGGTCGGGCGGCATGCTCATCGGCACGGTGGCCGAGGTCGGGCCGCAGTCGCCACTCGGGTTGTCTGCCGGAGACCGGGTGGCCACGCTGGTGTCGCTCTCCCTGACGCCCCTCGTGATCACCGACGGCCTCGAGCGGTGGGACGGGCGCAGCGAGCGGGTCCCGGCCGCCGGCACGGCCGTGCTGTTCGGCCGCTCCATCGCCGCGCGCCTGCCCGACGACCTGTCGCCCGAGCTCGCCCTCATGGTCATGGATGTCTGCGGGGCCCCGGCCCTCGTGACGCGCGTGGTGCAGGAGTACGCGGGGCGCGGACACGCACCGACCGTCGTCGTCCTGGGAGGTGCCGGGAAGTCCGGCTCGCTGTCGCTGGCGGCGGCGCGGGCGGCCGGCGCGCAGCACTGCATCGGGGTCGTGCCGGTCGAGCGCGAGGCCGACCTGCTGACGGCGAGCGGCCTGGCGGACGAGGTGGTCGTCGCCGACGCTCGCTCGCCACTGGGCCTGTCGGATGCCGTGTCCGCGGCCGGCGGGCCGGCGGACGTCACCGTCGTCTGCGTCGACGTCCCCGGCTGCGAGCAGCCCGCCATCCTGTCGACCGCGCAGGGTGGGACGATCATCTACTTCTCGATGGCCACGAGCTTCTCCGCGGCGGCCCTGGGGGCCGAAGGGCTTGCGGCGGACGTCCGCATGCTCGTCGGCAACGGCTACGTCCCGGGTCACGCGGAGCTCGCCCTGGACCTCGTGCGGAGCAACCCCGCGGTGCGGGCGCTGTTCGAGGGCCGACTCTCGGAGTAGGCGCCCTGCCGGCTGGTCACCCGCCGCGGGTGACGTGTCGAGGGAGGGACCGACCTACCGTCGAGTCATCGTCAGTCGGCGCCCCCGGGAGAAGAGGACCTCCGATGAACCGCAGCACAGCCCGTCGCACCGCACCCGCCCTGGTCGCGCTCGCCCTCGCGCTCTTCGTCGGCGGATGTTCCGGAGAGAGCGAGCCGGAGGCCTCGGCTCCCGCGCCGAGCGCCAATGCCGAGCTGTGCGACGGCTTCGCCGAGCTCGAGGAGTCCGTCGCCGACCTGACGGCCGAGCCGCTGGACCTCACGGGTACGCCCGAGGAGGTGCAGGCCGCCGTGGCCGCGAAGGGGGTCAGGGCGGCGGAGATCAAGGCCAGGCTCAGCACGTTGTCCGCGCTGTCCGACGGCCCCGTGGCGGCGGCCTTCGGCGAGATGAGCATGAAGGCCGACGCGCTGACCGAGTCGCTGACCCTGGCCGTGGCCGAGGGCCAGGAGGAGCTGGGCCCGAAGATCACGGCAGCCCAGGACGAGCTCACCACCGCCTTCGCCGACGTCACCGCGAAGGTCGAGACCGTCTGCCCGAGCTGAGCGACCCTGTCAGGGGAACGGTCGGAGGCGCCGCGCCGCGCACCCGAGACTGCTCAGGACTTGCCCAAACGGTGCCCGGACTAGTTGGCTGGGCGCATGACCTCGACCCCGTGCGCGCCCCCGGCCTGCACCGCCATCCGCACCACCGCGACCCTGTGAAGGGCCTGTACCTCGCCGGGACCGAGGCCCGCTCCGGGAAGTCGGCGGTCGCTGTCGGGCTCGTCAGTCGGCTGGCCCGCCGGCACGGGCGCGTGGGGGTCTTCCGGCCGGTCGTCCAGGCCGGCGACCGGGACGAGCTGCTGCGCGTGCTGCTGCAGGAGGCCCACACCGACCTGTCGCCGGACCGGGCCTGGGGGGTGACCCACGACATGCTGCACCACGACCACGACCGGGCCCTCGGCACCGTCGTGGATCGCTTCCACGCCATGGCCCAGGAGCACGACGTCGTGCTGGTCGTCGGCTCCGACTTCTCGGACGTCGTGGCTCCGACGGAGTTCGCGACCAACGCGCGGATCGCCGCAGACCTCGGCACCCCGCTGGTGCTCGTCGCACCCGCCCGCGACCGCGAGCAGGGCGAGCTGGTCGCGAGCGCCGCGGCCACCGTGGCCGCGGCCCGGGCCGTGCACGCCCACGTCGGCGGTGTCGTCGTCAACCAGGTCCGCGCCGACGAGCGCGCCGACGTGCTCGCCGGGTTGGCTGACCGGCTTCCGGCGTTGCCCGTGTGGGCCCTCAGCGAGACCCCGCTGCTGCGCGCCCCCACGGTCGCCGACCTCATGGCCGCCTGCGAGGGCACCCTCGTCCACGGCGAGGCCGAGCTGCTCGACCGCGAGAGCCTGGGCCTTGTCGTCGCCGCGATGTCCATGCCGCACGTCATCGACCGGCTCATCGAGGGCTCGGTCGTCATCGTGCCCGGCGATCGCGACGACGTCGTGCTCGGCGTCCTGCTCGCGCACCACTCCCGCACACTGCCCACCCTCTCGGGGATG
>DATIAB010000118.1:0-9404 GCA_035458265.1 Ornithinibacter sp.
GTAGAAGAGCCCGCGGTTCCTGTCGATGTCGTGGTACGCGAGGTCGATCTGGGCCAGGCGCGGGTGGTCCAGGCCGAGCCCGTTGCGCGACGCGTAGTCGTCGAGGAGCCGGTACTTGATGACCCAGTCGATCTCGGTGTCCACCAGGGACAGGTCATCGCTCTCGACGGCGGTCAGGGTGCGACCCCAGAGCTCGAGCACCCGCTCGTGGAGCGGGTCGGTGGCGCCCTCCCTCGCGACGAACTCCGACGCCTTGGCGAAGTACTCACCCTGGAGGTCCAGAGCGCTCATCTGCCGGCCGTTGGCCAGCCGCACGGCGCGTCGCCCGGTGCGGTCGTGCGAGATCTCGCGGATGGCCCTGATCGGGTTCTCGAGGGTCAGGTCGCGCATCACGACCCCTGCCTCGATCATCCGCAGGACGAGGTCGGCCGAGCCGACCTTGAGCATCGTCGTCGTCTCGCTCATGTTCGAGTCACCGACGATGACGTGGAGGCGGCGGTAGTGCTCGGCGTCGGCGTGCGGCTCGTCACGGGTGTTGATGATCGGGCGGCTACGGGTGGTCGCCGAGGACACGCCCTCCCAGATGTGGTCGGCGCGCTGGCTCACGGCAAACGTCGCGCCCTTGGACGTGGCGACGAGCTTGCCTGCGCCACAGGTGATCTGACGGCTGATGAGGAATGGCAGGAGGGTGTCGGAGATCGTGGCGAACTCCCCGGCGCGGGTCACGAGGTAGTTCTCGTGGCAGCCGTAGGAGTTGCCCGCCGAGTCGGTGTTGTTCTTGAAGACGTAGATGTCCCCTGCGACGCCGTCCTCGTGGAGGCGCTGCTGCGCGTCGACGACCAGGCCCTCGACGATCCGTTCCCCGGCCTTGTCGTGCGCCACGACCTGACGCAGCGAGTCGCACTCGGCGGTCGCGTACTCCGGGTGCGAGCCGACGTCGAGGTAGAGACGGGATCCGTTGGTGAGGAAGACGTTGCTCGACCGTCCCCAGGCCACGACCTTGCGGAAGAGGTAGCGGGCCACCTCGTCGGGGGTGAGGGTGCGCTGTCCACCCGTCGAGCAGGTGATGCCGTACTCGTTCTCGATGCCGAAGATGCGGCGCCCGCCGGGCGTCTTCACGCGGGTGCGTCCTCGTCGGGGGCCTCGTCGACCGCGGGGGCGTCGCGGGTGGGGTCCTCGCTGCTCAGCAGGCGTTCGAGCAGCGGGCCGGTGATCCGCCGGAAGGTGCGCCGGGGCCGATGGCGGTCGAGCACCGCGACCTCGAGCTGGACCGGGGTCAGGGCTCGCTGCGGACCACCGGCGGGGTCGGTGCCGAGCAGGTCGACCGCGAGGGCCAGCGCCTCGGACAGGTGCAGTCCTTCGCGCCACCGTTCCTTCAGACCGGTCTCGATCTGCTCCGCTCCCCCGCCCATGGCCACGAAGCCGTGCTCGTCGGCGACCGAGCCGTCGTACGTCAGTCGGTACACCTGGTCGGTGTCCGGTGAGGTGCCGACCTCGGCGACGACGATCTCGACCTCGTAGGGCTTGGACTCCTGGGTGAAGACCGTGCCCAGGGTCTGGGCGTAGGCGTTGGCCAGGCCTCGGGCCGTGACGTCGGAGCGGTCGTAGGAGTAGCCCCGCAGGTCGGCGTACCGCACCCCGGCCACCCGCAGGTTCTCGAACTCGTTGTACTTGCCGACCGCCGCGAAGGCGATGCGGTCGTAGATCTCGGAGATCTTGTGCAACGCCCGGCTGGGGTTCTCACCGACGAACGCGATGCCGTTGTCGTAGGCGAGGACGATGACCGATCGACCGCGGGCGATGCCCTTGCGCGCGAAGTCGGCCCGGTCCTTCATCAGCTGCTCGGGTGAGACGTAGAACGGCATCCCTGCGGTCATCGGGCGCCTCCCGGGTTGCCGATGCGGGAGGCGATGATCGCGTCGACGACGGGGGCGATCTCCTCGTCGGGCAGGAACCGTGCCCCCGCGTCGTCGACGATGCCGACCGAGGGCCAGATGCGGCGACCGATGTCGGGCCCCCCGGTGGCCGAGTCGTCGTCAGCGGCGTCGTACAGGGCCTCCACGGCGCATCGGACGGCGTCGTCGACGGTGCCGGACCGGCGGTAGAGCTTCTTCAACGAACCTCGGGCGAAGAGGGAGCCCGACCCCACGCTGTGGTGGTCGTGCTCCTCGTAGCACCCCCCGGTCACGTCATAGGAGAAGATGCGCCCCACACCGACCGCGGGGTCGAAACCGGCGAACAGTGGCACGACGGCCAGGCCCTGCATCGCCATGCCGAGGTTGCCCCGGATCATCGATGCGAGCCGGTTCGCCTTGCCCTCGAGGGACATCAGGGCGCCCTCGATCTTCTCGTAGTGCTCCAGCTCGACCTGGAACAGCTTGACGAGCTCGATGGCCAGCCCTGCGGTGCCGGCGATGCCGACGAGGCTGTACTCGTCCGTCGCGAAGACCTTGTCCATGTCGCGGTTGGCGATGAGGTTGCCCATCGTCGCGCGGCGGTCGCCGGCCATGACCACGCCCCCGGCGTACGTGAGGGTGACGATCGTCGTGCCGTGGGGCGCGTCGATCGCGGCCCCCGGGGGCAGCCCACGCCCGGACGGCAGCATCGTCGGAGCGTGCACCGACAGGAACTCGGTGAATGACGACGAGCCCG
Organism: Ornithinibacter sp.; assembly: GCA_035458265.1. Classification (GTDB taxonomy): domain Bacteria; phylum Actinomycetota; class Actinomycetes; order Actinomycetales; family Dermatophilaceae; genus Fodinibacter. Next base: position 2,653 of record DATIAB010000118.1, read on the forward strand.
GAACGAGGTAGGCCGTCGGCAGGCGGCCGCCGTCGGCGTCGTGCGTCACTGGCCACCCTTCTGGACGAACCCGCGCACGAACTCCTCGGCGTTGGACTCCAGGACGCCGTCGATCTCGTCGAGGATGTCGTCGATCTCGCTCGTGCTGACAACGGGGGCAGCGCTCGCTGCCTCGGGGGCGTCGTCGGGACCGCCGCCGTCACGACGCTGCGGCTTGACCTGCTCCTGACCGGCCATGATGTGCTCCTCCTGGAGGTGGACTGCTGCGAGCCTAGTCGCCCGCTCCCTCGGTGCTGCGCGCCAGGGCCGCCAGCAGGGCCGCGGCATCGGGTGCGCTCCGCACGAGGTCGCCGATCCCGGCCTCGGTGCCCCGCAGCGGTTCGAGCATCGGCACCCGCTGGAGGGTGCGCTGGCCACGCACGTCGAAGATCACCGAGTCCCACGAGGCTGCGACGACGTCGTCCGGGAACCTGCGCAGACACTCGCCGCGGAACCACGCCCGGGTGTCCGTGGGGGCGTCCGTGACGGCAGCACGCACGTCCGCCTCGTCGACGAGCACCTCGAGGCGGCCCGTCGCGGCGAGCCGGTGGGCCAGGCCGCGGTCGGCGCGCACGTCGGACCACTGCAGGTCGACGGCCTTGAGCCGCGGGTCGCCCCAGCCCAGGGAGTCCCGCTCGCGGTACCCCTCGAGGACGGCGAGCTTGGCGACCCAGTCGACCTCTCGGCGCGCCTCCATCGGGTCGCGCGAGAGCCGGTCGAGCACGGTGGACCACCAGTGCATGACCTCGGCGGTGTCGGGGTCGGGCTGGCCCCCGGACTGCTGCTCGACGAAGGCGGCCGCCCGGTCGTGGTACTCCCACAGCAGCTCGAGGGCAGTCATCCGCCGGCCGTCGACGAGCTCGACCTTGGTCTGGAGCGTCGGGTCGTGTGACACCGCGTGCAGGGTCGCGACGGGTCGCCGCACCGACAGGTCGTCGCGGATCGCATCGGCCTCGATCATGGCCAGCACGAGCGAGGTCGTTCCCATCTTCAGCAGGTTCGCGACATCGGCGTGGTTCGCGTCGCCGAGGATGACGTGGAGGCGCCGGTAGCGGTCGGCGACGGCGTGCGGCTCGTCCCTCGTGTTGATCAGCGGACGTTTGAGGGTGGTCTCGAGCCCCACCTCGACCTCGAAGAAGTCGCTGCGCTGCGCGAGCTGGTAGCCCGGGGTGCGGGAGTCCACCCCGATGCCGACCCGGCCCGACCCGCACATCACCTGGCGTACGACGAAGAACGGGGTGAGGTGGCGCACGATGTTCGCGAACGGCGTCGAGCGGGCCATGAGGTAGTTCTCGTGGGTGCCGTACGACGAGCCCTTGCCGTCGGTGTTGTTCTTGTAGAGGTTGATGCCCGGCGGCACGGTGGCCAGCCGGGCCACGGCCTCGCGCATCACGAGCTCGCCGGCACGGTCCCAGGTCACCGCGGCGCGCGGGGTCGTCACCTCGGGCGAGCTGTACTCCGGGTGGGCGTGGTCGACGTAGAGGCGGGCGCCGTTGGTGAGCACGACGTTGGCCAGGGTGGGGTCCTCGACATCGGTCAGCTGGCTCGGGTGCGCGGTGCCCCTGCCCATGTCGAAGCCCCGGGCGTCACGAAGCGGCGCCTCGTCCGAGTAGTCCCAGCTCGCCCGAGCCGGTCGGATGCCGCGCGAGGTCGCGTAGGCCGTGACGACGTCACCCGACGCGACCATCGGGTTCGCGCTCGGGTCACCCGGCACGACGATCCCGTACTCGGTCTCGATCCCCATCACCCTGCGCACCGTCATGTCTCGACCATACTGACCCGGTGCGCAGCTACCGCGGGGCGTCCCCGCTCATCGCCGCGGTCTCGTTCGCGGCCGTCCACCGAGGTCCTCCCGTCGAGCGGCTCGATCACGACGGCATCCAGCGGGCTCGGGCGAGCGTGCTCCCGACCAATGCGCTGGTGTCGCGAGTGACCGGCCGCATCGACCCGTCGGTCGGCATCACGTACGGCACGGCCCCGGCCCGGGACGATCACGAGATCCCGCTGCGGATCTATCGCCCGAGGGCGCTGCGTGACGCCCGCACCGACGTGCCGGTGATCATGTGGTTCCACGGCGGGGGCTGGGTGGTCGGGAACGTCGTCGACGACGACCCGCTGTGCACCCTGCTCGCTGCCCGGGTGGGGGCGGTGGTCGTCTCCGTCGACTACCGGATGGCACCCGAGCACCGGGCGCCGGTGGCCGCCCACGACTGTGTCGACGCGACCACGTGGGTCGGCGTCAACGGTGACGTGCTCCGCGCCGACACCTCTCGGATGGCGGTGGCCGGGGGCTCAGCGGGCGGCAACCTGGCGGCCGTCGTGGCGCAGGTGCTGCGCGACCACGGCGACACCCGACTGCGCCACCAGGCGCTCATCTACCCGGCCACGGACGTGACGATGTCCTCGCCCTCCGTACAGGAGCACGCCAACGCCCCGATCCTCACCAGGCGCTCGATGGACGCGTTTCGCGACCACTACGTCCGACCCGGCCACGACCTCCGCGATCCCATGATCTCGCCCCTGTTCGGGCGACTCGACGGACTTCCGCCGGCCCTCGTGCAGACGGCCGATCTCGACCCGATCCGCGACGACGGCATCCGGTATGCCGATGCCCTGCGGGCAGCAGGCGTGCCCACCCGGCTCACCAACTACCTGAGGGTTCCCCACGGCTTCGCGTCGATGCCTGGCGCGGCCCCTTCCGTGGGGCGCCAGCACCGGTGGGAGCTCGTCAGCGAGCTGAGATCGGCCCTGTCGCAGGCGGCCTGACGGTTAGGCTGCGGACATGCGTGAGGTCGTCGTCTTCTCCGGTTCGGCCCACCAGCCGCTGGCCCACCGGATCTGCGACGAGCTGGGGGTGACCCTGTCGCAGACGCTCATCAGCCGGTTCAGCAACGACTGCCTCCAGGCCCAGCTGCTCGCCAACTGCCGCCAGCGCGACGTCTACATCGTGCAGCCGCTCGTGCCGCCGACCCAGGACTCGCTCATGGAGCTGCTGCTCATGATCGATGCCGCCAAGGGGGCGTCGGCCGGGATGATCACGGCGGTCATCCCGCACTACGCCTACGCCCGCAGCGACAAGAAGGACGCCTCCCGCATCTCCCTGGGCGGTCGGCTCGTGGCCGACCTCATCTCCACGGCCGGCGCGGACCGCGTGCTGACGATGAACCTGCACGCCCCACAGGTGCACGGCTTCTTCTCGGTGCCCGTCGACCACCTCACTGCCCTGGGCGTGCTGGCGGACCACTTCCGCGAGCAGGACCTCGACAACACCGTCGTCGTCTCCCCGGACCTCGGCAACGCCAAGGACGCCACCCAGTTCTCGCGGCTGCTCGGCCTGACCGTCGCTGCCGGCTCCAAGCGCCGGCTCGGTGACGACACCGTCGTCATCGACTCCATCGTCGGTGACGTCGAGGGCAAGCGGGCCATCGTGCTCGACGACGAGATCGCCACCGGCGGGTCGATCATCGAGCTGCTCGACCGCCTGGCCGACCACGGGGTCACCGAGGCTGCGGTCGCGACGACCCACGGGCTCTTCTCCGGCCGCGCCGTCGAGCGGCTGCGCGGGCACCCCATGATCACCGAGGTCGTGACCACCGACACCGTGCCGGCGCCCGGGGGCTGGCCCGAGCTGCGGGTGCGCTCGGTGGCGGGCCTGTTCGCCGAGGCCATCAAGCGGATCCACGAAGGAGAGTCGGTCTCCAGCCTGTTCGACGGCGTCGACCCGACCCACGCCCCACCGCGCCAGAGCTCCCTGTTCGACCGGGTCGGTTCCTGAGCCGAGCACGTCCCGCGGTCCTGGAGGTCGCCCGGCATCCCCAGGGTCGTCGGTCGTCGGTGGTGGGTCAGCGGTTCGCGTCGGCGCGCACGAGTCGCCAGCCTCCGGCCAGCAGGGCGACGGCGCCCCATGCGGCCAGGACCAGACGGGAGGAGGCGACCGTCATGTCGTCCTTGGGTCCCTCGCCGAAGATGAGGAACAGCGCGTTGGAGCCGGGGAGCAGGGCGGAGAGCTCGACCGCCCACACGTAGGGCATGTTGGCCAGCAGCGGGGGCAGGACGAGGACGAGGGCGATGACCGTCACCAGGCCACCCGCAGTGCTGCGCAGGGTCAGGCCGAGGCCCACCGCCAGCAGGGCGCAGCACGCGTAGACGAGCGCGAGCCCACCGATGAAGGTCAGGCCCGCCCCTGCTGGAAGGCCGATGGTGGGCACGAACGCCCGGATGACGACGCCCGACGTGGCCACGAGGAGCACGGCGAGCAGCGTCGCCGTGACGGTGACGACACCGGCGCGAGCGGCGAGCAGCAGCCCACGGCGGGGCGTCCACTGCAGGGTCGGCACGATGGCCCCGGTCACGTGGTCGGCGGTGGTGGCGACGACGGTCAGCGCGAGGAGCCCGAAGAGGGCGAACATCGCCCCGGGTCGCGCGCCTTCCCAGGCGGTGGCCCCGGCCGGAGGGCCCGAGGGGTCGCCCGACGCCTCGAGCCCGATGATCACGCCGACGCCGACGACGGCGCCCGCGGTGATCAGGGCGATGGCCCAGCTCGACCGCACGCTCCAGATCCGCGCCCACTCGGCGCGGGCGGCAGCCGCCAGCATCGCAGCGGACGAGATCCCGCCAGCCGCTCGCGCGGTGGTGGTCGACGATGCCGCGCTCATCGCGCTGCCCCGTCCGTGACGAGCTCACGGCTGTGACCGTGGTGCTCGACGCTATCCTGCGTCAGGGAGAGGTACGCGTGCTCCAACGACTGCTCGACGTCGGCGAGGTGGTGCACGGGCAGGCCCAGGGCATGGGCGAGGTCGCCGACCCGGTCAGCCGTCAGGCCGCTGACCTCGAGCTCGTCGGTGCCGGTGCGCTCGACGCGAGGCTCCACGGCATCCGAGGTCCTGGTGAGGCGCTCCACGAGCGCGCGGTGGAGGTCGTCGGCGCGGGGGGTGCGGACCCGAACCCGTCCACCACCGAGCCCGCGCAGCAGGCCGTCGATCTCGGTGTCTGCGAGCAGCCGACCACGGCCGATGACGACCACCCGGTCGGCGGTCAGCTGCATCTCGCTGAGCAGGTGGCTCGAGACGAACACCGTCCGCCCCTCGTCGGCGAACTCCCGCAGCAGTGAGCGGATCCAGCGGACCCCGTCGAGGTCGAGGCCGTTCACGGGCTCGTCGAACAGCAGCACGCCCGGGTCGCCGAGGAGGGCGCCGGCGATGCCGAGTCGCTGGCGCATGCCGAGGGAGTACCCCTTGACCCGCCTGCGGGCCGCCGCGCCCAGACCCACCTGGTCGATGACCTCCTCGACGCGCGAGAGGGGGATGCCGTTCGTGCGTGCCCCGATACGCAGGTGGGCACGACCGGTGCGACCCGGGTGCACCGCCCCGGCGTCGAGGAGCGCTCCCACCTCGCGAAGGGGTGGAGCGTGGTCGCGGTACCGGCGGCCGGCGATGGTGCTCGTGCCTGCGGTCGGCCGGTCCAGGCCGAGCACCATCCGCATCGTGGTGGACTTGCCCGCCCCGTTCGGCCCGAGGAAACCCGTCACCTTCCCGGATTCGACGTCGAAGGACAGGTCGTCGATGGCGCGCACGGCGCCGTAGTGCTTGCTCAGACCTCGCACGGTGATCATGGGTCGACGCTAGGGACTGCGGTGCGAGCAGCGGGTGGACGACCTGTGGAGGTTGTGTGGAGATCCGCGGCGGGATCAGAGGTACTGGCCGGTGTTCGCGACGGTGTTGATCGACTTGCCGGGCTCGGTACCCTCCTTGGTCTTGATGAGGGTGCGGATGTAGACGATCCGCTCTCCCTTCTTGCCGGAGATGCGGGCCCAGTCGTCGGGGTTGGTCGTGTTGGGCAGGTCCTCGTTCTCGCGGAACTCGTCGGTGCACGACTGGAGCAGGTGCTCGACCCGCAAGCCGCGCTGGCCGGTGTCCAGGAGGTCCTTGATCGCCATCTTCTTGGCCCGGTCCACGATGTTCTGGATCATCGCGCCGGAGTTGAAGTCCTTGAAGTACAGGATCTCCTTGTCGCCGCCGGCGTAGGTCACCTCCAGGAAGCGGTTCTCCTCCTCCTCGGTGTACATGCGCAGCACGACGGCGTCGATCATGGCCTGCACCGTCGCCTGCTCCGAACCGCCGTTCTGGGCGACGTCGTCGGGGTGCAGCGGCAGGGACTCGATGAGGTACTTGCCGAAGATGTCGCGGGCTGCCTCGGCATCCGGACGCTCGATCTTGATCTTCACGTCGAGGCGGCCCGGGCGCAGGATGGCCGGGTCGATCATGTCCTCACGGTTGGAGGCCCCGATGACGATGACGTGCTCGAGGCCCTCGACCCCGTCGATCTCGGAGAGCAGCTGCGGCACGATCGTCGTCTCGACGTCCGAGGAGACACCCGAGCCGCGGGTGCGGAACAGCGACTCCATCTCGTCGAAGAACACGACGACCGGGTAGCCCTCGTTGGACTTCTCGCGGGCCCGCTGGAAGATCAGCCGGATGTGGCGCTCGGTCTCGCCGACGTACTTGTTGAGCAGCTCGGGGCCCTTGATGTTGAGGAAGTAGGACTTGCCCGGTGCACGGCCCTCCTTCTCGGCCACCTTGCGGGCCAGGGATGCCGCGACCGCCTTGGCGATCATCGTCTTCCCACAGCCGGGCGGGCCGTAGAGCAGGACCCCCTTCGGGGGCTTGAGCTGGTGCTCGGTGTAGAGGTCGGGGTGCAGGTAGGGCAGCTCGACG
>DATIAB010000119.1:0-6422 GCA_035458265.1 Ornithinibacter sp.
GGCACGGGATACTCGTTGGTGCCCGAGATGTAGTACGTGACGACCCAGATCAGGCCACTGATCATGAGGCCGAGCATGACGGGCACGAACCAGCGCGGGTTGGGACCGGGCGCCTTCTGCGCCGAGCGCGGCGGGATGTAGGCGGGCTTGGAGCGACCCTTGGACTCGGGCACGAACACTCTCCTCGTGGCGTTGATGTAGTGGCCTAGCGTAGAGGGTGTTCCCGAGAGGAGGTGGCCACGGTGCCCCACACACACGCGGGGAGGGTTGATCGCCCCTCGCCCTGGCCCTGGCTCGTCCCGGTGGCCGCCCTCGTCGCAGGCGCCCTGTTCGCGTCGAGCGTCCGCGCTTCCGAGGGGGGTCAGCTGCGCCCCGAGCAGGGTGAGCTCGCCGATCTCATCCGCGCCCAGAACCGCACGAACGCGGAGTACGCCGCCCGGCTCGACGAGCTGCAGACCAAGGTCGACGAGGCCACCGCGGCCATGGCCCCCGGTGACCTCCAGACCCGCGACCTCGAGAACCGGGCCAACGAGATCGCCTCCGGCGCAGGCCGCACCGAGGTCGTCGGCCCGGCCCTGCGGGTCACCCTCAACGATGCGAAGCTGCCGGGTGGCGAGCTGCCCGCCGGTGCCGACCCCGACGACTACGTCATCCACCAGCAGGACGTCCAGGCCGTCGTCAACGCCCTGTGGGCCGGCGGGGCGGAGGCGATGATGCTCCAGGACCAGCGGGTCATCTCCTCCAGTGCCGTGCGCTGCGTCGGCAACACCCTCATCCTCCAGGGGCGCGTCTACTCCCCGCCCTACGTCATCACCGCGATCGGCGACACCAGGGCCATGCGCGACGCCCTCGACGAGGACCCCCAGGTCGAGAACCTGCGCCAGTGGTCGGTCGCCGTCGGCCTCGGGTACGACTCGGCGCTGGTCGGTGAGCAGACCTTCCCGGCCTTCGTCGGCTCCATCGTGCCGCAGCACGCCGAGGTCCCCGCCGCGTGATCGTGCGCCGTGCCGCCGGCTGGGCCGGTGAGCTCCTCGTCACGCTCGGCGTGCTCGTGCTGCTCTTCGCCGCCTGGCAGCTCTGGTGGACCGACGTCGTCTCCAACCGCGCGCAGGACCAGATCGTCGCGACCCTCGAGGAGGGGTTCGCCCGGGAGGCAGCGGAGACCCCGGAGACCGCGGAGGTGACGGCGGCACGCGAGCCCGCGAACGGCATCCCCGATGCTCTGGGCGACGACGGTGCGTTCGCCGTGCTGCGCATCCCCCGTTTCGGGGACGACTACGCGCGGCCGGTCATCGAGGGCACCGGCCGCGACATGCTGGCGCTCGGCATCGGCCACTACGTGGGAACGGCCGGCCCGGGCCAGGTCGGCAACTTCGCGCTCGCCGGGCACCGCACGACGTACGGGCGGCCGCTCCACGACATCGACCGGCTCGTCGACGGCGACCTCGTCGTCGTCGAGACCGCCCCGTCGGTGCACGTCTACGAGGTGGCCTCCCGCGAGATCGTGCTGCCGAGCGACATCGAGGTCATCGCCCCCGTCCCCTCGGATGCCGGCGCCGCACCGTCCGAGGCGATCCTCACCCTGACGTCGTGCCACCCCAAGTTCGCCGCGACGGAGCGGTTCATCGTGCACGCGCGACTCGTGGAGTCGGTGCCGCGCGGCGAATGGGACCCCGCCCGCCTCACCTCGGCGACCGGAGGCTGACCCGGATGTATGCCGCGCTCTGGCGATCGCTGCCCGGCCCCGTGTGGGTGCGGGCGGTGCTGGCGCTGGTGCTCGTCGCGCTCGTCGTGGCGGCCTGCTTCACGTGGCTCTTCCCCTGGGTGAGCACACTGCTGCCGTTCACGGAGTCGACGGTCGGCCCGTGACCGGCGCCTGACGGTGCACCATGGACCCATGACCCGGATCCTCGTCGTCGACAACTACGACAGCTTCGTCTTCACGATCGTCGGCTACCTCGAGCAGCTCGGTGCGGAGTGCGAGGTCGTGCGCAACGACGCGATCGGCCCGGCCGACGCCCAGGGCTTCGACGGGGTGCTCGTCTCCCCGGGCCCGGGGACGCCCGAGGAGGCCGGTGTCTCGATGGCGATGATCGAGGCCTGCGCCGAGCGCGGCCAGCCGATGCTCGGGGTGTGCCTCGGCCATCAGGCACTGGGGGTCGTGCTCGGCGCGACGGTCGGCCGGGCGCCTGAGCTGCTGCACGGCAAGACCTCGCAGGTGCACCACGACGGCACCGGCGTGCTGGCCGGCGTGCCCGACCCGTTCACCGCGACGCGCTACCACTCGCTGACGATCGCCCCCGAGACGCTGCCCGGCGAGCTGCTCGCGACCGGTACCACGGCATCCGGGATCATCATGGCGGTGCGGCACGAAAGCCTGCCGTTGCACGGCGTGCAGTTCCACCCCGAGTCGGTGCTCACCCACGGTGGTCACCGCATGTTCGCGAACTGGCTCGAGCTGTGTGGGATGCCGGATGCCGTCGAGCGCTCGGCCGGCCTCAGCCCGCTCGTCCACGACGCCGCCGGAGTGGCGAGGATGGTCGCCGCCGGCTGACCGGCATCCGCCTGCCGTCCCTGCGGTGACCTGTTGGTCGACGCAGGGACGGTCAGGGGGACTCGCTGGCGGAGGGCTCCGGGTCCGGCGAGTCCGACGGCGTGGGTTCGGGGGTGGGTGTCGGCGTGGGCGTCGGCGTCGGTGTGGGGGTCGGCGCTGCCGCCTGGGCCACGATGATCCGCACGGTCCCGCCGATGTCGATCTTGCCGCTCGGGGGGTCCTGCTCGATGACGCGACCCTCGGGCACCGCGTTGGTCTGACGGAACTCCGTGTCCGCGACGAGGTTCGCGTCGGCCAGGAGCCGCTGGGCCTCGTTGAGCGGCTTGCCGACGACGTTGGGCACGGGAACCTGCCCGCTGCCGACGCGCACGCTGATCGCCGAGCCGGGTGCCACCGCGCTGCCGCTCGCCGGGTTCGAGTCGAGGATCTGGCCCTTGGTCGTCTCGGGGTCGTCGACCGCGGTCACGGTGCCGAGCTCGAGACCCAGGTCGCCGAGCAGTCCCGCGGCCTCCGCCTCGGTCTTGCCGGCGAGGTCGGGCACGGTGACGGCCGTCGGCCCCGACGAGACGGACAGCCGCACCGTCGTGCCCTCGGCGACCTCGATGCCTCCGGCCGGGGTCTGGCTGATGACCGTGTCCACCGGCACCGTGTCGCTCGGCGCCCGCACGACCTCCTCGTCGAGGCCCGCGCGTGTCAGGTCGGCGACCGCCGTCTGCAAAGGCTTGCCGACGACGTTCGGGACGGCCACCTGGGGGACCTCCTCCTCACTGAAGGCGTTGAACAGCCCGAAGGTCAGGGCTGCCAGGGCCGCCACCGCGAGGATGGTGAGCACGACCCAGCCGCTCTTGCGCCGCCTCTCGTCGGTGTCGTCGCCGACCGGCGGGAAGGTGTCGGTGTTCGTGCCCGGCGGGGCCTCGGCCACCGCGACACCGCTGATCACCTGGGTCTGGTCGGGCCGGACCGCCGGAATGGCCTCGGTGGCGGCAGCACCGACGGCCACGGCTCCTGCCGCGCCGGCCAGCGCGGCAGCCGTTCCGCGGGCGGCGCTGCTGATCGGGCGCTCCAGGCGCACGGCCTGCAGGTCGCTGCGGAACTCGCCGGCGCTCTGGTAGCGCGCGTCGCGGGGCTTGGCCAGGGCGTGCAGGACGACGGCGTCGAGGTCCTCGGAGATGCCGTCGGCGAACCGGGACGGAGGCAACGGCTGCTCGCCGACGTGCTGGTAGGCGATGGAGACCATGCTCTCGCCGAGGAAGGGTGCCCGACCCGTGAGCAGCTCGAAGAGCATGCACCCGGCCGAGTAGAGGTCCGAGCGTTCGTCGACCGGCTGCCCCTGCGCCTGCTCGGGGGAGAGGTACTGCGCCGTGCCGACGACCGACTGCGTCTGGGTCATCGTGGCGTTGGCGTCGGCCAGGGCCCGGGCGATGCCGAAGTCCATCACCTTGATCGTGCCGTCGGCCGCGATCATGACGTTGGCCGGCTTGATGTCGCGGTGCACGATGCCGTTGCGGTGGCTGTAGGCGAGCGCGTCGAGCACGCCCTCGGTGACCCGCATCGCCTCCGTGGGTGCGAACGTGCCCCGTTCGGTGATGACCTCGCGCAGCGTCTTGCCGTCGACGAACTCCATGACGATGTACGGCACCCGAACCTCGGCACCGCCACTCTCGACCACGGCATCCTCGCCGTGGTCGTAGACGGCCACGATCGAGGCGTGGTTCAGCCCGGCGGCCGACTGCGCCTCACGGCGGAACCTGGTGAGGAAGGTGTGGTCGCGGGCCAGCTCGCTGCGGAGCATCTTGATGGCCACCTGGCGACCCAGCCGGGTGTCGTGGCCGAGATGGACCTCGGCCATCCCGCCGCGTCCGAGGAGGGCGTCCACCTCGTAGCGGCCCCCGAGCAACTTCGGCACCTCAGCCATGCTGTGCGCTCCTCATCGATGACCCCGTCGGTGTGCTCATTGCCCTCTTCCGTGCCGTTCTCATGCCGTTCTCATGGCGTTCCCATGCCGCCCTCATCGGTTCAGCCGCGCTTCCATCATCTGCCGGGCGATCGGTGCGGCGACCGCGCCACCCCCGGCCTCGTTGCCGGCCACCCCACCGTCCTCCGCGATGACGGCGACGGCGATCTGCGGGTCGTCAGCCGGGGCGAAGGAGATGAACCACGCGTGGGCCTTGCGCCCTTCACCGTGCTGTGCCGTTCCCGACTTCCCCGCGACCGCGACCCCGTCGATCTGCGCACGCTGTCCCGAGCCGTCGGTGACCACGGCCTCCATCATCCGGGTCAACTGTGCCGCAACGTCGGGGGTCACCGCCTGCGAAAGCTCCTGCTCGTCCGTGGTCTCGATCACCGACAGGTCCGAGCCGATGACGGACTGCACGAGGTAGGGCTTCATGACGATGCCGTCGTTCGCGACCCCCGCGGAGACCATCGCCATCTGCAGCGGGGTGACGCGGACGTCGAACTGCCCGATCGCGGACTGCGCGAGCTGCGGCTGGTTCAGCTCGGCCGGGATGGTGCTCGGGGTGACCCGCATCGGAATGCTCAGCGCGTCGCCGAAGCCGAACTTCTCGGCCTGGGCCCGGATCGCGTCGGCCCCGATGTCCATGCCGACCGAGGCGAAGGCGGTGTTGCACGACATGGCCAGTGCCTCGGTCATCGTGACCTCGTCGTTCGGGCCGCAGGGTCCGTCGAAGGCGTTGGGCAGGCTGGCCGTCGTGCCCGGAAGCTCGAGGATCTCCGGGCCCGGGACGACGGTGTCCTCGGTGTACTCACCCGTCGAGAGTGCCGCGGCCGCCGTGACGACCTTGAACACCGAGCCCGGTGGGTAGAGGTCGCCGTTGATGCTGCGGTTGACCAGCGGCTTGTCCGGGTCGGTGTTGAGCGCCTGGTAGTTCGCGTCGAGCACGTCGAGGTCGTGACCGGCGACGGAGTTGGGGTCGAAGGTCGGGTGGCTGACCATCGCGAGGATCGCACCGGTCCTCGGGTCGAGCGCCACCGCCGCACCGCGGATGTCGGTCATCGCCTCGGATGCCGCCTGCTGCACCGCGGGGTCGAGCGTGGTCTCGAGCGTGGCCCCCTGCGGCCGGCGACCGGTGAACAGGTCGGAGACGCGGCGGTAGAACAGCTTGTCGCTGGACCCGGACAGGAAGGCGTTCTCGGCCTGCTCGAGACCCCCGGAGGCGCCGTAGAAGGAGTAGAAGCCGGTGACGTGGGCGTACAGCTCACCCTCGGCGTACTCGCGCTGGAACTTGTACTGGTCGTTGCTCGGCACCGATCTCGCCACCGGGGTCTGCCCGACGAGGATCGACCCGCGCTCGCGGGCGTAGGTCGACAGCAGGGTGCGCCGGTTGTCCGGCCGGGCGTTGAGGTCGGCCGCGAACACGTACTGGATGAGCGTCGTCGACACGAGCAGGGAGGCGAAGAGGATGGAGACGACGACCGCGAGGCGGCGGACCGGGGCGTTCACGGCATCCTCACCACCTCGGTGCGGGCCTCGGCGAGCTCGTGCGGGGCTCCGACCGCCGGCACCGGCCGGCGCGCGTGGTCGGAGATGCGCAGGAGGATCGCGACGAGGGTCCAGTTGGCCAGCAGCGAGGACCCACCCGAGGACAGGAACGGCATCGTGAGCCCCGTGAGGGGGATGACCCGGGTGACTCCGCCGACGACGACGAAGCACTGGAGCGCGATGGAGAACGACAGGCCCGCGGCGAGCAGCTTGCCGAAGCCGTCTCGGGTGCCGAGGGACGTGCGCATGCCGCGCTGGACGAGCAGCACGTAGAGCATGAGCAGCGCGAAGAGCCCGACGAGCCCGATCTCCTCGCCGAAGCTGGGGATGATGAAGTCGGACTCGGCGAAGTAGGTGAGGTCGGGC
>DATIAB010000120.1:0-6560 GCA_035458265.1 Ornithinibacter sp.
GGTGAGCCCCATGGCACGCGCCTGACGGATCGCGCCGAGCGCCATGAGGTCGGAGCCGCAGATGATCGCCGTGGCCCCGCGGGTGATCAACCGGCCGGCCGCCGCGGCCCCGCCCTCGAGGCTGAACACGGTGTGCGTCACCAGCCGTTCGAGGTGGGCCGGCTCGACCCCGAGGTGCTGGTTCATCGCCGCCGTGAAGCCCTGTACCTTGCGGACGACCGGTGTGTAGCGCTCCGGTCCGAGGGCGAGCCCGATCTCGGTGTGCCCGAGCTGGGCGAGGTGGCTCACGGCGAGGTCCATCGACGCGACGTCGTCGTTGGACACGAACGGGGCGTCCACACCGGCGAGCCACCCGTTGACGAGCACGATCGGCAGCCCGCGATCGCGCAGCGCCTGGTACCGGGCCGGGTCGGAGGTCGTATCCGCATGCTGGCCGGACAGGAAGATGATCCCGGAGACCCCTCGGTCGATGAGCATCTGCACGTAGTCGTCCTCGTGCACCCCACCGGGGGTCTGAGTGCAGAGCACCGGGGTGAAGCCCTCGGCGGCCAGGGCGGTCTCGATGACCTGCGCGAACGCCGGGAAGATCGGGTTGACGAGCTCAGGCATCACGAGGCCGACGAGCAGCGCCGACTTGGGACGCAGGCGGGCCGGCCGGTCGTACCCGAGCACGTCGATCGCGGTGAGCACGGCGCGGCGCGTGGAGTCGGCAACCCCCGGTCGGTCGTTGAGCACGCGGCTGACCGTCGCCTCGCTGACGTCGGCCTGGGCTGCGATGTCCGCGAGCCGCGCAGACCTCGACTCGTTCACGCTTCGCAATCTAACAACCCCGGCCCGCCGCCAACTTTCCCGCCCGATGCCACAAGGTTCACCTTCGCAACGCAACCGTTCCCTTGCGAAGGTCAAGGTTCCAGCACCGGGCGGGAAAGTTCATGGCCCGAGGCACGGACACGGGTGGTGCTGGTGCCGAGCGCACGGCATACTGGCGAAACCGTTTACACCGATGTGGGCGGGAGCACCACCTTTACAACGGATCGTCCGGCACGTTCCTGCCGGTGAAGGAAGGCAATGACGCCATGGCAACTGTAAAATTCGACGAGGCCACCCGGATCTACCCGGGCAACGACACTCCGTCGGTCGACCGCCTCAACATCGACGTCGAGGACGGCGAGTTCCTCGTCCTCGTCGGCCCCTCCGGGTGTGGCAAGTCCACCTCGCTGCGCATGCTCGCCGGCCTCGAAGAGGTCAACGGCGGCAAGATCTGGATCGGTGACCGCGACGTCACCGACCTCTCGCCCAAGGACCGCGACGTCGCGATGGTCTTCCAGAACTACGCGCTCTACCCCCACATGACGGTCGCCGACAACATGGGCTTCGCGCTCAAGATCGCCGGCGTCGACAAGGGCGAGATCCGCAAGCGCGTCGAAGAGGCCGCCAGCATCCTCGACCTCACGACCTACCTCGAGCGCAAGCCGAAGGCCCTCTCCGGTGGCCAGCGCCAGCGCGTCGCCATGGGCCGGGCCATCGTCCGCTCACCGCAGGTGTTCCTCATGGACGAGCCGCTGTCCAACCTCGACGCCAAGCTGCGCGTGCAGACCCGCACCCAGATCGCGTCGCTGCAGCGCCGCCTCGGCGTCACCACGGTCTACGTCACGCACGACCAGATCGAGGCCATGACCATGGGCGACCGCATCGCCCTGCTCAAGGACGGCATCCTCCAGCAGTGCGCCAGCCCGCGCGAGATGTACGACAGCCCGAACAACGTCTTCGTCGCCGGCTTCATCGGCTCGCCCGCCATGAACCTCGTCTCGGTGCCGGTCACCGAGGAGGGTGTCCAGTTCGGCAGCCACCGCCTGCCGGTCGAGCGCTCGCTGCTCGGTTTGGCCGGTTCCGAGGTCATCGTCGGCATGCGCCCCGAGGACGTCCAGGTCACCACCGACCAGGACGGCCTCGAGCTCATCGTCGACGTCGTGGAAGAGCTCGGCGCGGACGCCTACGTCTACGCCACGCCCGCCAACCCCGACGTCAAGCTCGAGGGTGGCGGCGACGACGCCCTCGCCAAGCCGTTCATCGCCCGGGTCGACGGTCGCAACGTGCCCGACAAGGGCTCGAAGATCTACGTCTACCCCAACCCGAACCACATGCACGTGTTCAACAAGGAGACCGGCCAGCGGATGGGCTGACGCCCCTCACTGGCACCGGGACCGCCCGCGACGCCCCGGACGAGCACCTCGTCCGGGGCGTCGCGTGTCCCACCTGCAGTCCCCTCCTCCTCCCCCGCACGCAAAGGCTTGACGTCATGGCCCTGGAGATCACCGCCGCCCGACCCGACCCGGCCCTGCTCGACCTGCCGTGGCGCATCCCGCTCGAGGAATGGCCCGAAGACCTGCTCGCGGCCCTGCCCCGGGGCATCTCCCGGCACGTGGTGCGCTTCGTCCGGCTCTCCGGTCGCGTGCTGGCCGTCAAGGAGATCAAGGCGGACATCGCGCGGCGCGAGTACGAGATGCTGCGCAACCTCAACCGCATGGACATGCCGTGCGTCCAGCCCTTTGCCGTCGTGAGCGGCCGTGTCGCCGAGGACGGCAGCGAGCTCGACGCGTGCCTGATCACCGTTCACCTGCAGTTCTCACTGCCCTACCGCGCGCTCTACAGCCAGTCGCTGCGCAAGGGCACCGCCACCCGCCTCATCGACGCCCTGGCCGTCCTCCTCGTGCGCCTGCACCTGGCCGGGTTCTGGTGGGGGGACGTGTCGCTGTCCAACACCCTCTTCCGACGCGATGCCGGTGCGTTCGCCGCCTACCTCGTCGATGCCGAGACCGGCGAGCTGCGGCCGAGGCTCAGCGACGGCCAGCGCGAGCACGACCTCGAGATCGCCCGCGTCAACATCGCCGGCGAGCTGATGGACCTCGAGGCCGGCGGCCTGCTCCAGGAGGATCGCGACCCCGTCGAGGTCAGCGAACGCATCGTCCTGCGCTACCGCGAGCTGTGGGACGCCCTCACCGGCAGCGAGCTCATCGCCGATGCGGAGCGCTGGCGGGTCGATGACCGTATCCGGGCCCTGAACGCCCTCGGCTTCGACGTCGACGAGCTCGCGATCACGACGGACATCGACGGCACCTCGATCCAGATCCAGCCGAAGGTCGTGGACTCCGGGCACCACTCGCGGCGGCTGCTGCGGCTCACCGGACTTGACGTCCGCGAGAACCAGGCCCGCAGGCTGCTCAACGACCTCGACGCCTACACCGCCGGCACGGGCCGCCAGGGTGAGGACGAGGAGATGGTCGCGCACGACTGGCTGACCCACGTCTACGAGCCGGTGACCCGCCGGGTGCCGCGCAGCCTGGTGTCCAAGCTGGAGCCGGCCGAGGTCTTCCACGAGGTGCTCGAGCACCGCTGGTACATGGCCGAGCGCGCCCAGCACGACATCTCCATCGAGGAGGCGATCGACGACTACGTGCGCTCGATCCTGCCGGGCAAGCCCGATGAGCAGGCCGTCCTGGGCGTCGACACCCGGGAGCTGCCCGTCATCGCCAAGTCCAGGAGCCGGGGCTGACGACGACCAGCCCCAGCACGGGCCTAGGATCGGCACCATGAGCGACCAGCCTCCCCCGCCCCCCGGGCAGCAGCCCGACCCGCAGACTCCCCCGCCTCCGGCACCACCCGCGGATGCCGTCGCCGCACCCCCCGCGTCCTACGGCGCCCCCCAGCAGCCCCCGCCCTACGGCGCCCCCCAGCCGCCGGCCCAGAACCCCTACGGCGCCCCCCAGCCGCCGGCCCAGAACCCCTACGGTGGCGGCTACGGCCAGGCCCCCGTGTACGCGGGCGGCCCGGCGATGCACCCGGGTTCGCTCGGCTACGTGCAGGCCAACTTCGGTCAGGCGGCAACCTTCGGGCAGCGCGCCCTCGCGCTGATCGTCGACTGGGCGATCACCCTCGTCGGCCTGATCCCGATGGTCATCGGCATCATCATGCTGGCGACGGCCGTCCCCAGCGAGGTCTACGTCGACGAGTTCGGCACGACCCAGACGCAGGGCGGCAACAGCTCGCAGGCGGCCATCGGCGGTCTGCTCATCGGTCTCGGCGTGCTCATCTCGATCGGCATCACGCTGTGGAACCGCGTCTTCAAGATGGGGCGCACCGGTCAGAGCGTGGGCAAGAAGATGGTCGGGCTCAAGCTCATCGACGACAAGACGGGCCAGCCCATCGGCGCCGGCATGTGCTTCCTGCGCGAGGTCGTGAGCAGCATCGTCAACCAGGTGGTCTACCTGTCCTACCTCTGGATGCTGTGGGACGCCGACAAGCAGACCCTGGCCGACAAGGCCGTGCACTCCACGGTCGTCGTGGTCCCCGGGCGCTGACACCAGCACACGCGCGGACTCAGGAGCACTTCGCCGACTCAGGGCCGTATACGGCCCTGAGCGCGCGAAGTGCTCCTGAGTCCGCGTTCAGGCAGGCGAGAGCAGCGTCCAGCCGGGGACGTTGCGCACCACCGTGAAGGCGACGAACGCGATGGCGATCGCCCACGGCATCCAGACCGGTGGGTCCCAGCGCAGCGTGCGGCCCTGCCAACGGGCGAGCACCCAGCGGGCGAACATCAGGACGCACCCGAGGTAGAGCGGGATCGCCAGCGGGTTCATCGCGACCGAGGCCGCCACGTCGAGGTTGGCCAGGTGGTGGGTCGCCCTCAGCATCCCGCACCCGGGGCAGTAGATGCCGGCCAGGGCGAACGTCGGGCACAACGGGTAGTGACCCGGCTCGTTGGGGTCGACGGCGGCGACGTACGCCGCCCCGGCGACCACGGTGGCGGCCACTGCCGCCGGAAACACGAGGGCGCGCGCCCGGTCCGAGACCGGACCGGGGCGCGCCATCGTGCGGGTGGGAGTCACGGTCAGCTGCTGCTGCTGCCCGACATGGCCGCGAGGCCACCGAAGAACACGATCCACAGGATGGACAGCACCAGCAGGACCATGGCGACGATGCCGAGGATGCGGCCGATCTGCACGATCTGGCGGTTGCCGTAGCGACCCGGCTGGGCGTCGATCTCCTTGAGGGCGTTGTTGCCCATGACGAAGGCGACGATGCCGAGCGGCGAGCAGCACACGATGCCGAGGATGCCGAGGATGAGGACCGTCATCCCCTTGGGGTGGTCCACGGGGCCGCCCATGCCGCCACCGACGGGCGGCGGCGCGGCGTAGCCGCCGCCGTAGCCGCCGTCACCCGAGCCGGGCGGGGGCGGGGGCGGCGGAGTCGATCCGTAGTCAGACATGAAGTTCCCTCTCGATGCGAGTGTGGGGGCTGCGACCCCCAGATGCCGAAGGCCTCCGGCGGCGCCGATCCTCCCACAGGCCGTCGGTGACTTCGAGGGGAACCACCAACATCCCACCGGGCAGGCGGGCCACCGTGGTGCTCGCCGGGCTACCCGCGGCGACGGCGCCGGGCGACCTCGTAGAGCGTCACCCCGGTGGCGATCCCGGCGTTGAGTGACTCCACCGCCGAGGACATCGGCACCGACACGATCTGGTCGCAGGTCTCGCGCACCAGCCGCGACAGGCCCTTGCCCTCGGAGCCCACGACGATGACGATCGGTTCGGACGCGAGCTCCATGTCGGGCAGCTCGACGTCGCCGTCCATGTCGAGGCCGATGATGAAGAAGCCCGCCTTGCGGTAGTCCTCGAGGGCCCGGGTGAGGTTGGTCGCCTGCGCGACCGGGATGCGAGCAGCCGCACCCGCGGACGTCTTCCACGCGGATGCCGTCATGCCCACCGAGCGTCGGCTCGGCACCACGACGCCGTGCCCACCGAACGCCGCGACCGAACGCACGATGGCGCCGAGGTTGCGGGGGTCGGTGATGCCGTCGAGGGCCACGACGAGCGGGATGCCGGGCATCTCGGGGTCGACGAGGTCGCTCGGGTGCGCGTACTCGTAGGGCGGAACCTGCAGCGCGAGGCCCTGGTGCACGGCACCGTCGGTGAGCCGGTCGAGCTCGCCGCGGGGGGTCTCGAGAACCGGGATGGAGCGCTCGGTGGCGATCTTGAGCGCCTCGCGCACGCGGTCGTCGGAGTCGAAGCGGCCTGCGACGTACATCGTCGTGACCGGCACGTCGGCGCGCAGTGCCTCGAGCACCGAGTTGCGGCCCACGACCATCTCGCTGCTCGCCTTGTCCTTGCGGGTGCTCGTGCGCCCGCCCGTGGCGCCACCGCGGCGGTCGGCGGCCTTGGCCATCTTGTGGGCCTTGTGGTTCGGGCGGTCTGCGGCCTTGGGCGTCGGGCCCTTGCCCTCCAGCCCGCGCCGGCGCTGGCCACCGGACCCGACCTGCGGGCCCTTCTTGTTCGTGGTGCGCATCGCGCCGCGTCGTTGGGAGTTACCAGCCATGGGTCATTCGCTCCGTCCCCGTGCCAGGGACCAGCGGGCCCCGGCAGCGGTGTCCTCGAGCGCGATGCCGGCGGCGGCGAGCTCGTCGCGGATGGAATCCGCGGTGTCGTAGTCACGGGCGGACCGGGCCTGTGCCCGGGCCGAGATGCGTTCCTTGACGAGGGCGTCAAGGCTCGCGAGGGCGTCCG
>DATIAB010000121.1:0-7999 GCA_035458265.1 Ornithinibacter sp.
TCCTCGCCGACCTCACTGGTGCGGTCGACGCCTACGCCGCCTGAGCCGCGGTCACCCCACCCGCACCGCACTGCGGCCTGCCAGCCCTGGGATGCGAAAGGCCCCGAACCTGCTGGTTCGGGGCCTTTCGCGTGGTGTCCGAGGGGGGACTTGAACCCCCATGCCCAATAAGGGCACTAGCACCTCAAGCTAGCGCGTCTGCCAATTCCGCCACCCGGACGAGTGGTGCGGGCGCGGCCCGGGGAGGCCGTCCTGCGACCCGGAACATTACACGCATCGCGCGCCGGACCGAAATCCGATCCGAGGTCGCCCGACCCGACCCGCCGGACCCGCGCACGCCTAGGGTGGTGCGCATGCACGAGACCGTGAACCGGGCCGAGGACGAGGTCGTCCAGATCTGCCAGGACCTCATCCGCATCGACACGAGCAACTTCGGCGACGGGAGCGGCCCGGGGGAGGCGGAGGCCGCGGCCTACGTCGTGGCCAGCCTGCGGGAGGTCGGCCTGGAACCCCAGACCTTCGAGAGCGACCCGGGCCGGGTCAGCGTCGTGGTCCGGATCCCCGGTACCGACCGTTCGCGCGGTGCCCTGTGTATCCACGGCCACCTCGACGTCGTCCCGGCCGACGCCGCCGACTGGTCGGTCGACCCCTTCTCGGGGGAGCTGCGCGACGGCTGCGTGTGGGGCCGCGGCGCCGTCGACATGAAGGACATGGACGCGATGATCCTGGCCTGTGTCCGCGATCTCGCCCGCACCGGGACGGTCCCGCCGCGCGACCTCGTCGTCGTCTTCTTCGCCGACGAGGAGGCCGGCGGCCGCAAGGGGTCGCACTTCCTCGTCGAGCAGCACCCCTCGGTCTTCGAGGGCGTCACGGAGGCGATCAGCGAGGTCGGCGGCTACAGCGTCACCGTGACCGACCGCGACGGCACGCAGCGGCGCACCTACCTGCTCCAGACCGCCGAGAAGGGGATCTCGTGGATGCGGCTGACGGCCCACGGCCGCGCGGGCCACGGGTCGGTGCCCAACGACGAGAACGCGATCGTGCGCCTCGCGGAGGCGATCTCACGGATCGCGGCCCACAAGTGGCCTCGCGAGTTCATCCCGTCGGTGCGCACCCTCCTCGACGGCCTGGGTGAGCTGACGGGCACCAGCTGGTCGGACGAGGACCTCGACGAGCTGCTCGAGCACCTCGGCGGAGCCCAGGGCTTCGTGCGCGGTACCCTGCAGGACACGAGCAACGTCACCATGCTCGACGCGGGTTACAAGCACAACGTCATCCCGCAGCACGCCAGCGCCAACGTCGACTGCCGCTTCCTTCCCGGCCACGAGGAGCAGCTGCTCGCGACGATCCGTGACCTCGCCGGTGAGCACGTCAGCGTGGAGGTGCTGCAGCGCGACATCGCCCTGGACGCCCCCTTCGAGGGCGACCTCGTCGAGGCGATGGTCGCCGCGCTGCGCACGGAGGACCCGGATGCCGTCGTGCTGCCCTACTGCCTGTCCGGCGGCACCGACAACAAGGCCCTGTCGCTGCTCGGGATCACCGGCTACGGGTTCGCGCCGCTGCGACTGCCGGCCGACCTCGACTTCGCGCCGATGTTCCACGGGGTCGACGAGCGCGTGCCCGTCGACGCGCTGCAGTTCGGCGCCAGGGTGCTCGGCCGGCTCATCGCGACGTGCTGACCGATCGCCGGGCCCGGATGATCCTGCGCCGCAGCCGGGTGCGGGTGCGACCCCCGACGTAGATCCGCGTGCGGTCGAGCTCCCAGTGCCCGTACTCGGCGTGCTCGGTGAGCAGGCGGCGGATGTCGCCGCGTGCGACCTCCCGGCCGAAGGTCAGGGTGAGGTACTCGTACTCGACCATCGCCATATTGTGCCCAAGGGACCGGTACCGTCGACACCATGAGCGCCGACCCGCGTGCCGCACTGAACCACCTCTTCTCCGCCTTCGAACGTCACCTGGAGGCCAGCAGCACCCGCCACGGCGACGACGACCCCTCGGTGGTCGCGGCCTACGAGGACCTCGCCGACGCCTTCGAGGTCTATGACGGGGCCCTCTACGACGCCTTCGGCGAGATGACGCCCCTGGACATCTACACCGATGACGGTGAGGGGGAGCGAGAGGACGAGGACGAGGACGAGGACGAGGACGAGGACGAGGACGAGGACGACGAGGTCGACGCCCACGACGACGAGGACGGCGACGCCGCCCAGTTGTACGCGGGCCTCGATGACGACATCGACTTCGACGACGACGACGACGAGGCGGATGCCGTCGTCGAACGCTGAGTGGACGGCATCCGGCTCAGCTGTGGTCGAGAGAGACCTCGTCGAGGGCCGCGACGATCTGGTCCGGCAGCTCGACGTCCTCGGACTCGAGGAGCGCGGCCAGCTGGGTCGCCGTCCGGGGACCGATGATCGGTGCCACGACCCCCGGCCGGTCGCGCACCCACGCCAGCGCCACGACTGCTGGCGCCACCCCGAGCCCGGTCGCCGCGGTGCGCACGGCCTCGACGACCCCGCGGGTGTGCTCGCCGACGTGTCGGGAGGCGAACCGGGCGAACTCCTCGGACGCCAGGCGCGAGTCGGCGGCGACGGTCGTGCGGTAGCGCCCTGCCAGCACCCCACGGCCGAGCGGCGACCACGGGAGCAGCCCGAACCCGAGCACGCCACCCGCATCCACGAGCTCGTGCTCGGGGCCGCGGGCCACGAGGCTGTACTCCACCGAGTTGGCGACGAGTGGCACCCCGGATGCCGTGAGCAGCGACATCGTGCGCGCCGCCTGCCAGCCCGCGTGGTTGGAGACCCCCACGTAGCGCGCTCGGCCCGACTGCACGGCCCAGAGCAGCGCGCTGACGGTCTCCTCGACGGGGGTGTGCTCGTCCCAGGAGTGGGCGAGCCAGACGTCGACGTGGTCGGTGCGCAGGCGCCGCAGTGAGGTGTCGAGCTGCATCATCATCGCCCGGCGCGAGCAGTCGACGACGCGGCTCCCCGTCGCGCGGCTGATCCCGGACTTCGTGACGAGCACGACCTCGTCGCGGTCCGGGCCCTGCAGGAAGTCCCCGAGCAGCTCCTCCGATGCCCCGCCGGCGTACCCGTGCGCGGTGTCCACGAGGGTGCCACCGGCGGATCGGAAGAGCCCGAGCAGGTCGCGCGCGTCCTCGGGGGAGGTGCGGGTACCCCAGGCCATCGTTCCGAGACCGAGCCGGGAGACGGCCAGGCCGGAGGCGCCGAGGCGTCGGGTGAGCATGGCGCGCACCTTATCGCCCGGGGCCATCGCTACCGTGGAGGCCATGCGACTGGCGATCACCTGCGGCTACGCGGGCATGGGACTGGGCACGGACACCCTCGAGCTCGTCCAGGAGGCGGAGAGCCTGGGCTACGAGCAGGCCTGGGTCGCCGAGGCCTACGGATCGGATGCCCCGACCGTGCTCGCCTGGCTTGCCGCCCAGACGAGCACCATCGGGCTCGGGGCCGGCGTCATGCAGATCCCGGCGCGCACGCCGGCGATGACAGCCATGACCGCTGCCACCCTCGACACCCTCTCCGACGGGCGGTTCCACCTCGGACTCGGTGTCTCGGGGCCCCAGGTGAGCGAGGGCTGGCACGGGGTGCGGTTCGCCGCACCGCTGCAGCGCACCCGGGAGTACGTCGACGTCGTGCGGATGGCGCTGCGCCGGGAGCAGGTCACCTACGCCGGCGACCACGCCACGCTCCCGCTGCCCGGCGGCCCGGGGAAGGCGCTGCGGCTCACCATCCGGCCACCCCGGGCCGACCTGCCGATCTACCTCGCCGCGGTCGGGCCCCGGAACCTGCGCCTGGCCGGCGAGATCGCCGACGGCTGGCTCGGCATCTTCTTCTCACCGGAGCACAGCAGCGACCAGCTGGATGCCGTGCGCGCCGGGCGGGAGGGTCGCGCCGCATCCGGGGAGCTCGCGGAGGGCGACCCGATGGCCGGGTTCGACGTCGTCGTGACCGTGCCCGTCGTCGTCACCGACGACCTCGAGGCCGGTCGGGCCGCGGTGGCCGACTACACCGCCCTCTACATCGGGGGGATGGGCAGCCGTGAGCAGAACTTCTACAACACCCTGGCCCGGCGGATGGGCTTCGACGACGCGGCCGACGAGATCCAGGACCTCTACCTCGCCGGTCGGCCACGGGATGCGGCAGCGGCCGTGCCGTTCGAGCTCGCCGATGCCACCGCCCTCATCGGCAGCCCGGAACGGATAGCGCAGCGCATCGGCCGGTACGCCGCTGCGGGTGTCACGACGCTGAGCGTCGCGCCGTTCGCGGCGAGCACCGTCGAGCGTGCCGGCGTCCTGAGGACGATGACCACCGCGCTCAGAGCCAGCCGCTCCGCTTGAACGCCCGGTAGAGCCCGGCGCAGATCGTCGCCATGAGCGCGAGCACGACGAAGTAGCCGTAGCGGAACTCGCCGCCACCCAGCCCGATGCTCGCACCGAGCTCGGGCATGAACTCGAAGTTCATCCCGTAGATCCCCGCGATCATCGTCGGTACCGCGGCGATGGCCACCCAGGCCGAGATGCGCCGCATGTCGGAGTTCTGCTGCACGCTGACCTGCGCCAGGTGGGCCCCGAGGACGTCGGTGAGCAGCCGGTCGTAGGAGTCGACGTGCTCGATGACGGACTGCAGGTGGTCGGACACGTCTCGGAACAGCAGCCGCAGCTCGGTCTCGGTGACCCGCGAGTCCTCGTTGCCGTGCAGCGCCTGCAGCGGCGCCGCGAGGGGCGCCGCGGCCCGGCGGAACTCGAGCACCTCGCGCTTGAGCCGGTAGATCGTCGCGGAGTCGATCCCGTCGCCGGAGAAGACCCGGGTCTCGATGTCCTCCAGGTCGATGCCCAGCTCCTCCTCGATGAGGCGGTAGGTGTCGACGATCGTGTCGACGATGGCGTGCAGCACCCCCATCGGACCGTGGCGCAGCAGGGCAGGGTCGTCCTCGAGCCGGTGGCGCAGGCCGGCGAGAGGGCTCGCCTCACCGCGGCGCACGGTGACGAGGAAGCGGTCGCCGACGAAGCACATCAGCTCACCGGTCTCGATGTCCGAGGACTCCTCGACGTAGCGCAGCGGCTTCAGCACCACGAAGACGCTCGTGTCGTAGAGCTCGACCTTGGCCCGCTGGCGCCCCTTGATCGCGTCCTCGACGGCGAGCGGGTGCAGAGCGAGCTCCTCGTTGACCTCGTCGAACTCGGCCTGGGTCGGGTCCTTGAGCCCGATCCACAGGAAGTCGCCGGGCCCGCCCGTCGTGCGCAGGTCGGCGAGCTCGTCACTGAGGTCGCCACACGGGCGGCGCGCGCCGCCGACGTAGAGGGCCTGGTCCACGATCACGACTGCATTGTGTCGGAACCGACGACGGTGCCGGATCAGAACGGTGTCGGATCGGGCGGATGCCGTGGCACGGCATACAGTTCCCCCGTGGCCATCGTCCTGCTCCTTCGCCACGGCCACTCGACCGCGAACGAGCAGGGTGTCCTCGCGGGGTGGTCCCCGGGGGTGGGGCTGACCGACCGTGGTCGGGAGCAGGCCGACACGGTCGCACAGCGGCTGAATGCGCTCACGATCGCGCGGGCCGTGTCCAGCCCTCTCCAGCGGTGCGTCGAGACAGCCGGCATCGCCCTGGCCGGGTACGAGGTCGACACCGACGAGCGGCTGGGGGAGTGCCACTACGGCGCCTGGACCGGGCTCCCCCTCGAGCAGGCTGCAACGGACGACCTGTGGCGCGTGGTCCAGGACGACCCCGGGTCCGCCACCTTCCCGGCGCACGAGGTCTTCCGCGCCGAGTCGCTGAGCGACATGGCCGCTCGCGTCGTCGGGGCGGTGCGGTCCCTGGACGCCGAGGTCGAGGCCGAGCACGGCTCGGGTGCCGTGTGGGTCGCCGTGAGCCACGGCGACCCGATCAAGGCCGTCGTGGCCGAGGCTGTCGGCGCGGGCCTCGCCGGCCTGCAGCGCGTACGTGTCGATCCGGGCAGCCTGTCGGCCGTGCAGATCACCCCCACGCGGATGGTCCTGCTCGCGAGCAACACCGCGCAGGGAGACCTGCGGGCCCTGATCTCGATGCCGAAGCACACTCCGGCAGGTGACTCGGAGATCGGCGGGGGAGCGGGCGGCGCCACCGACTGACCTGCAGGTAGTGTTGTTGCAACTCAGTTGCAACAAGTACCGACAGGAGCTCTCGTGCACGTTCCCGACGGCTTCCTCGATGCCACGACGTCCGTGGCGACCTCCGTCGTGGCCATCGGCGCCGTCGCCCACTGCCTGCGCGGAGCCCGGCGTGAGTTCGACGACCGGGTCGCACCCCTGGCCGGCCTCGTCGCCGTCTTCGTCTTCGCGGCGCAGATGGTGAACTTCCCGGTGGGAGCGGGCACCTCGGGCCACCTGCTCGGTGGGGCGCTGGCGGCCGTGCTCGTCGGTCCACGAACGGCCACCATCTGCCTGACCGTCGTCGTCACGGTGCAGGCCCTGCTCTTCGCCGACGGGGGGGTGACTGCGCTCGGTACCAACGTCCTCCTGCTGGCGGTCGTCGGTCCATGGACCGGCTACGCCGCATTCCTCGCGGTGCGGACGGTGCTTCCCGCACGGCTCGCCTCGGTGTCGGTGGCGGCCGGCGTCGGTGCCCTCGTCTCCGTGCTGGCTGTCGCGATGTCCTTCGTCGGGCTCTATGCCGTCGGTGGGGCGGCGCCCGTCCCCCTCGTCTCACTGGTCGCGGCGATGGGCACGTGGCACCTGTTCATCGGCCTGGGCGAGGCGGTCATCACCTTCCTCGTCGTCTCGAGCCTGGTCGCCACCCGCCCCGACCTCGTGCACGGCGCCCGGCCGGTCCTGCCCCCCACGGAACTGGTCGTCCGATCGGAGCTTGCCGCATGAGCCGTCCCAGCACGCGCACGGTGCTCCTGACCGGTCTCGCACTCTCCCTGACCATCGCAGCCGTGGTCTCGGCCTGGGCGTCGTCCCACCCCGACGGGCTCGAACACGTCGCGCAGACCCTCGGCTTCGCCGGCAGCGCCCAGGTCTCGGCGACCTCCGGGTCACCCCTCGCCGACTACGCCGCGCCCGGGGTGCAGGACCCCCGGCTGTCGGGCGGGCTGGCCGGGGTCCTCGGCGTCGCGGTCGTCGGGCTCGTCATGGCCGCCCTCCTCACGTGGCTGCGCCGCGGCGCACCAGCCCGGGAGAGGTGACGTGGGCGCCGGGCACAGCTCCCACCTTCACGTCCACGGCACCTCGACCCTGCACCGCCTCCCGGCCCACGCCAAGCTCGTGGGACTCGTCGTGTTCGTGCTCGCCGTGGTCTCGGTGCCCGCCGGACACCCCTGGCTCCTGGCCGGGCTGCTCGCCGTGGCGGCGCTGGTGCTGGTCTCGAGCGGGGTGGCGGCCCGCCACCTCGTGCCGCGGCTCGTGGTGGCCCTGCCCGTCGTCGTGTTCGCCGTGATCCTGCCGTTCGTGGCGACCGGACCGGATCAGGCCCTCGGGCCGTTCACGGTGAGCTCCACCGGGCTGGCCGCAGCCTGGGCGGCGCTCGCCAAGGGCCTGACCGGGGTGCTCACCGCCATCGCCTTCGCGGTGACCACCAGCCCCACCGACCTCGTCGCCGGCCTCCAGCGCCTGCGCGCCCCGGCCCTGGTCGTCCTCGTGCTGTCGTTCATGGTCCGCTACCTCGGCGTCGTCACGGACGAGCTGAGCCGGATGAGCATCGCGCGCCGGTCCCGGGCCTTTCGGGGTCGGGGGATGCGAGCGTGGCCGGTCCTCGCCGCCAGTTCGGGAGCGCTGTTCGTGCGCAGCTACGAACGGGGCGAGCGCGTCCACCTGGCCATGCTCAGCAGGGGCTTCACCGGTCGCCTGCCCGACCTCGCAGAAATCGTCACCACGCCGGCCCAGTGGGCGCTCGCGCTGTCGCCCGGGTTCGTGGCGGCCACGGCATCCGTCGTGGTGAGGATGCCGTGAGCGTCCCCGTCCTCGACCTTCGTGGTGTCGCCTATGCCTATCCCGGC
>DATIAB010000122.1:0-14919 GCA_035458265.1 Ornithinibacter sp.
CAGTGTCTTCGCGCACAAGCTGCGACTGTTCCTCAGCGCCTTCGCGGTCATCCTCGGCGTGGCCTTCGTCGCCGGGTCCTACATCTTCACCGACACCCTCGACCGGGCCTTCACCGGGCTGACGAGCGGCGCGGTGGGCGATGTCATCGTGCAGCCGGGCTCCAGCGACGGTGGGGATGCGGGCGGCGGCGGCCCGGCCTCCCAGGGCACTCGCACCGTGCCTGCCTCGCTCGTCGAGGAGCTGGCCGGGGTGCCGGGGGCGGCCCGCGCCGACGGGCGCGTGTCGAACTTCGGGACGTTCGTCGTCGGCAAGGACGGCAAGCTCATCGGCGGACAGGGCCCTCCGGGCATCGCCGTCAACCGCACCGAGGGTCCGGCGGCGAACGGCATCCCGTCGGCCACCCTGGAGAGCGGGCGCTGGCCGGAGGCGCCGGACGAGGTCGTGCTCGACGTGTCGACGGCACGTAAGGCCGGTTACCTCATCGGCGAGCAGATCCCGCTGGTCACCACCAGCGAGGTGCCGCGCATCGAGGTGACCTACGTGGGGACCGCGAGCTTCGGAGGGTCCGCCCTCGTGGGAGCGAGCGTCGTCATGCTCGAGACCTCACGCGCTCAGGAGCTCTTCCTCGCGGGCGAGGACGCGTTCTCGGCGGTGTGGGTGACGGCCGCTCCCGGCACGAGCCAGGAGCAGCTGCTCGCCTCGGTGAACCAGGTGCTGCCGGACGGGTTCCGGGCGGTCACCGGTGACGCCACCTCCGAGCGTGCGTCGACCCGCATCGACGAGGCGCTGTCGTTCGTCACCACGTTCCTCCTCGTCTTCGCGGGGGTCGCCCTGACGGTCGGGTCGTTCCTCATCGTCAACACGTTCTCGATCCTCGTCGCGCAGCGCAGCCGCGAGCTCGCGCTGCTGCGCGCGATCGGGGCGAGCCGTGGCCAGGTGGCCCGGTCGGTGCTCGCGGAGGCAGCCGTTGTCGGGATCGTCGGGTCGGCAGTGGGCATCGGGCTTGGCTTCGTGCTCGCGGTGGGGATCAAGCTGCTCTTCAGCCGGGTGGGTCTCGACCTCAGCTCCAACGAGCTCGTCCTGCGCCCGCGGACCGTCGTCGTCGCCCTCGTCGTCGGTCTCCTCGTCACGCTGGCGTCGGCCTACCTGCCGGCCCGGCGCGCCGGTCGAGTGCCGCCGGTCGCCGCGATGCGCGACGACGTTGCCCTCGCCGAGAGCGGTCTGCGGTGGCGTCTCGTCGTGGGGGCGGTGCTCCTCGTGACCGGGATCGCCGCGATGGCCGCGGGGCTGGCGGGCCTGGGCTCGGAGCCGACCTATGTCCTCGGTGGTGGCGCCTTCGGGGTGCTCGTCGGCACGGCGTTGCTCAGCCCGGTGCTCGGGCGCCCCGTCCTCGCCGGGCTCGGCTGGGGGTACCGGCGCTTCTTCGGAGCCGTCGGTCTGATGGCAGAGCAGAACGCCCGACGCAACCCGCGACGCACGGCGGCCACGGCATCCGCGTTGATGATCGGGGTCGCCCTGGTGACGATGATGTCGGTGCTCGGGGCATCGGCCAAGGCCAGCCTGGACCAGACCCTGGCGGAGGACATCGTCGCTGACTTCGTCGTCTCCAACGCTGTGGGGCAGGCGTTCTCGGCGTCGGTGGCTGACGAGATGGAGGGCGTCCCCGGGGTGGCTGAGGTCGCCCGTGTGCGGGCGGCGCTCCTGCAGGTCGACGGCGAGCGAGACTTCGCGTCGGCGGTCGACCCGGATGCCGTGGCGAACGTCGCCCGCCCCGACGTCGTCACCGGGGCGCTCACCGACCTCGACGCGGGCTCGGTGGCGATCTCGAGCGAGCTCGCCGCTGAACGCGGGCTGGCCGTCGGGTCGACCGTGACCATCGGGTACGCCGGCGCGACGAGCGAGGCGACCGTCGTCGCGACGTACGTGGAGGACGCGATCCTGCAGTCCGACGTCACGATGTCGCTCGAGGGTTTCGACGCGATCGGCGTGCCAGCCACCGATCGCACCGTCTACATCCTGGCCGAACCCGGTGCTGATCGAGCGTCTCTGGCCACGGCGCTCTCCGACGTGGTTGCCGACCTGCCGACGGTCACCGTCAACGACCAGGCGACGTTCGCGGCCGAGCAGCGTGCCCCGATCGACCAGCTGCTCTTCATCGTCTACGCGTTGCTCGGCCTCGCCGTCGTCATCGCCGTGCTCGGCATCGTCAACACGCTCGCCCTGTCGGTCATCGAGCGGGTGCGCGAGATCGGGCTGCTGCGTGCGGTGGGTCTGAGCCGGAACCAGCTGCGCACGATGCTGCGCCTGGAGTCGGTCGCGATCGCCCTGCTCGGAGCCGTGCTGGGCATCGTGCTCGGCCTCGCCTTCGCCCTGGCGCTGCAACGATCCCTGGCGGACGACGGCATCGACGTCCTCGCGATCCCCGGCGGTCAGCTGACCCTGTTCGTGGCCGTGGCCGCCCTCGTCGGGGTGCTGGCGGCCTTGTGGCCGGGGCGTCGTGCCGCCCGGCTCGACATCCTGCGAGCGATCGCCAGCGACTGACCCCCACCCCGGGAACCGGGGCGGGGCCAGTCGTCAGCACGTGGATCCAGGGGAGGACCCCCGGGTCAGGAGAACATCCGCACGGCCTGGGCCTCCGCGTCGGCGTACTGGGTGCCCGCCGCGCCGAGGACCTGACCGATCGAGTCCAGTGACGTCCGCACCTGCTGCTGCGTGCCCCGCCACTGCGACACCACGCCCTGGAACTGTGCCGAGGCGCTGCCGGTCCAGGCGTCCTGGAGGCCGTTGAGCCGCGCCATCATCGTCGCGACCTGGCCCTCGATCTCGGCCGAGATGCGCGCGACGTCGCCGGCGGCCGCAGCGATCCGCTCGGTGTCGACGGTGAACTGTGCTGCCATGGAAACCCCCTCGTCCTGGGCCGACCCGACTGGTCCGCCCTGGTGGAACCGAGAGTAGAACGACTGGTGGACCTGCCTCGGAAGTTATCCACAGTGATGATGAGTGGGCCGGTCGTCGGAATCGGTGGTGTGTGAGGAGCGTCGGGAGAGGCGGTGCACCACGCGACGATGCGATCACCGCGCACCTACGATCAGGGCGTGGCCATCCTCATCGACCCGCCTCGGCCCGAGGCACACGGCCGCAAGTGGTCACACCTGGTCAGTGACACCAGCCTCGAGGAGCTGCACGAGTTCGCGCTCGCGGTCGGCATCCCGCGCCGGGCCTTCGAGGGCGACCATTACGACATCCCCGAGGAGCGGTACGACGCCGTCGTCGCTGCCGGTGCCGCGCCCACGCCGGCCCGCGACCTGCTCCGCGCACTCCAGCTGAGCGGGCTGCGGCTGCAGAAGCGTCGTGGGGACACGGGCATCGCCCGCGTGCGTGGCATCCGCTTCGTCGACGGCACGACCGCGGACGTCGACCTCATCGCGTCCGCTCGCGAGGCTGCCGAGGCCAGGGTGTTCGCGGCCATGGCCTTCGTGCGCGACGGCGCCGGCGACTTCGCCCTCGTGTACTCCGTGCGACGCGGTGAGTGGGGCGCGCCGGGCGGGTGGCGCGAACCGGGGGAGTCGGTGCGCGAGAACGCGGTTCGCGAGGTTCGTGAGGAGACCGGGCTCGTCATCGGACCCGCAGACCTCGTCCCGGTCGGTTACGAGAGGTTCCACAACCGCTCCACCGGCGGTCTGTGGCGGGAGGGGTTGGACCTGCTCCAGGTCTACGAGGCGCGGATGCCGGGCGCCCGACCCGCGCTGCTCCCCGAGCTTCCCGACACCTCGCACCATCGCTGGGTACCGTGGGACGAGCTCGAGTCGCTGTGCTCCGGGCAGTTCTGGTGGCCGCTCGCCGCCCGGCTCAGCCCGCGAGCCGGGTGAGCTCGCGGGCGAGGTTCTCGCGCGCGGCAGGCTCCCAGGTGTCCCGCGCGTGCGCCGTGCGGTAGACGTGGTCCCGCACGAGGAAGGGGCGGAGCACGGCTGACCGCTCGCGGGCGTAGGTCGCCGCCGGCACGTGGGCGTACTCGGCGCGCACCTGGTCGCAGTACTCGTCGAACCTGCGCACCGGCGCTGCGAGCACCCAGAGGTCGGCGTCGTGGAGCACGGTCCGTGCGCGGTCCCTCGCGGCCACCGCGCTCAGCCCGTGGTCCGTGGTGTCGAGAACGGATGCCGTCACGTGGGCTCGCGTGACGGCATCCACTCCCAGCGTGGCGAGGTGTCGTTCGGCCAGCGCTGCGCTCTCGGCCTCGTTCGCCGCGGCCGCCGCGGCCGGTTCCACGACGTACACGGCGTCGTGGAACCAGGCTGCGAGCCGGGCCACGCTCCGGTCACCTGTCGGTGCATGCTCCACGGCACAGAGCACGTCGACGGCGGCCAGCACCTCCGCGAGGTGCGTCGTGCCGTGGTAGCGACGGTGCGCCTCACTCCAGCGCCCGAGGAGGTCGCGCCCGACCTGCGCGACGGCGCGAGAAGGCGCCTCCGGGGCCACGGGGGTGCAGTCTGCGAGCCACCGCCGCTCGAGCGCGTGCATCGGGCCACTGTGCCACCCCGGGTGCGCTCGCGTCAGGTGGTGGGGCGAGCCCGCTCGTAGGCCTTGGCGTAGCGGCTGCCCATCGCGAGCAGGAGCAGCCCCACGACGATGAACGCGACCGAGCGCACGATGCCGCTGAGCGAGGACAGGTCGTAGAGGAAGAGCTTGGCCACGCTGACCCCCGCGAGCACGAGGCCCGTGCGCAGGGTGAGGTCGGCATCCGCTGAGCGCTCGAGGCCGCGCAGGAGCAGCCAGGCGGCCCCGAGCATCCACGTCACGGTCGCGACGGCCTGGCCGATCGTGAACCCCAGGGCAGGGTCGCCCAGTCGCTCACCGAGCAGCGTTCCAGCCGCGGCGAGCGCCATCGCGGACGCCCCGAGCCCGAGCACCCAGGCGACGATGCGCACGACCACGCGCACCTGGCGCCCGATGCCTCGCTGGTTGCCCAGCGCCCAGACGCCCACGGCGACGACAGCCCCGAGGAGGATGCTGTCGAGGAGGGCAGCGACCATGTCGCCGGTGGGAGGGCTCGCCGACGAGGCCACGTCCACGGGGTACTGCAGCCAGCCCACCGCCGCCAGCGCCGTGACTCCCGCCGCCAGCGCGAGGTTGACCCGCGACCGGGTCACCCCCGCCACCGTGAGCCCGGCCAGGGCCAGCAGCAGGAGGCCCGTCGTGACGAAGCGCGTGGGTGCACCCGACATGACGGCGAACACGGCGAACACGGTGCCGGCAGCGCCCGTGGTGGCCACGAGGTGGCTGGCGAGGGGACCGATCGGCCGACGGCCGAGGGTGGTCGCCGCGAGGAGCAGCACCGCGGATGCCGTGGCGAGCGTGAGCGTGCGCGCCGGGTCCTCGAGGCCGACGGCCGATGCGAGCAGGCCGACGGAGAGCAGGCCCACGGCGGCGGACGAGGTGGCGTCGCGGGGGTCGCGTCGGACGGAGACGGCCGAGGTGACGAGGGTGGCGGCGAGGACGATGCCGGCGACGACGAGGTGCCCGGCGTCGTCCGCGGCACCGGAGGCGCCGTCTGCCGCTGCCACCACCAGGGCGAGGGTCACGGGGACCACCCGGGCCAGGGTGAGCAGGGGAGTGGTGCGTGTGCCGCCGGCCCACCACCCGGCGACGCAGAGGATGCCGAGGTAGCCCGACACGACCCACCCGCCGCCCTGGGCGACCACGGGGGCGAGGACGGCCGCGCCGAGCACGACCAGGACTGCCAACAGCTCGCTGGCCCAGGCCCGTGCCAGGTGCAGACCCGCGAGGGCGACCGCGGCCGCGAGTGCCAGCCCCACACCGGCCGGGATCCAGCCGTACCCGGTGGTCACGGCCACGACATCGAGGTAGGCCGTGGCGACCCCGGTCGCGACGAGGGCCACCGGGGCGCTCCCGACCGCGCGATCGGCGCGGTGCTCGGCCAGGCCGCTGCGCACCCCCAGGCCGATGAGGACTGCCGCGAGCGCCGCCCCGGCCGCCACGCGCGCCTCGGGGCCGAACCAGCCGCGCTGCGCCGCAAGGACGAGGAACATGGCGACTCCCGCCATGGTGATGACCGCACCCGTCACGGCGAGCACCCGCGTCACCGCGCCCTCACGGCGGTACCACGGCGGAGGTGTCGGGAGTGGCTGGGGCCACGCGGTGGGCGGGGGCACCGCGACGCGGGGTCCTGGCCCCAGACGTGACGGGGAGGGGATGCCGGGGGCAGCGCCGGACGGGGTGAGCGCGCCGGGCGCGCTGGGCGCGGCGGGTGCGGCGGGTGCGATGGGCGCGGCGGGTGCGATGGGCTGGGGAGCAGGAACGACGGGGCGTGACGCCGGCGTTGGCGCGGGGGCCGGCGTTGGCGCGGGGGCCGGCCGAGCGGCATCCGGGATGCCGTGCGTGCTCGCCTCGCGGTCGAGCTCGGTACGGAGCCTGGTGAGGCCGTTGCCCACGGCGTACATGCGTGCCATCGCGTCGGCGAAGTCGGACTCGAGCTGCTGGACCTGACTACGGGTGCTCATGCCACCAGCATCGCGTCCGGGCAAGCCCGGTACCAGAGCACCCAGACTCATTCGCCGGCCACAACTCCGCGGACGCCGGTGCACTTCGCCGACGCAGGGCCGTATACGACCCGGAGTGAGCGAAGTGCTCCTGAGTCCGCGGGGGAGGAGGGGGGGAGGGTCAGGAGGTGGGTTTGGCCGCCAGCGTCGCCTTGAGCTCGAGGACCTTGCCGTCACGCAGAACGGTGAGGGTGACCTCGTCACCGGCGCTGCGCTCGCGGATGTGGGCCACCAGGGACAGGGCCGACTCGACCCGCTCGCCACCGACGGCGGTCACGACGTCGCCGACCTGCAGACCGGCCGCCGAGGCGGGGGTGTTGTCGCCGATCGAGGTGATCTCGGCACCGGTGCGGGTGGCCGAGCCGTCGGAGGCAGAGCCGTCCTGCGGCGTCACCCCGAGGTAGGCGTGCGTCGCCGTCCCCGAGTCGATGAGCTGCTCGGCGATGGCGGTGGCCTCGTTCACGGGGATGGCGAAGCCGATGCCGATGTTGCCCGACTGGCCCGAGCCGGACCCGAGCGAGGCGATGGAGGAGTTGATGCCGACGAGCTGGCCACCGGCGTTGACGAGCGCACCACCGCTGTTGCCGGGGTTGATGGCCGCGGATGTCTGGATGGCGTTCGTCACCACGGGCTCGGCCTGCGACTGGCCCTGGCCGAACGGGTCCTGCTCGCCGCCGCCCTCACCCTGCGTGGTCACCGGGCGGTTGAGGGCGCTGACGATGCCCGTGGTCACGGTTCCCGCGAGCCCCAGGGGGTTGCCGACGGCCATGACGGGGTCCCCGACCGCGAGGTCGTCGGAGTCGCCGACCGCGATGGGCATGAGGTTGCTCGGGTTGCCGGTGATGGTGATGACGGCGAGGTCGGTCGACGGGTCGGTGCCGCGGATCTCGGCTGCGAACGTGCGCCCGTCCGAGGTCGTGACCGTGAGCTCCTGGGCGCCCGCCACGACGTGGTTGTTCGTGAGGACGTGACCGGCGGAGTCGATGATGACGCCCGATCCCTGCCCGCCCGCCTGGCCCGAGGTGGCAGTGATGGCGACGACGCTCGGCGACACCGCTGCAGCGGTGGCCGTCCAGTTCGGTGCCGAGCCATCGGCCTGCACGACCGGCGCGGCATCCGTCTCACGACCCAGGTCCTGGGAGGTCCCGGTCGCCGCACCCTCTGCGGCGTCGGACCAGAGTCGGTCCGCGGCAACGGTGCCCCCCGACGCGAGGAGGGCTGCGAGGACGGCAACCGTCGTCAGCTCGGCGGCACGGCGACCACGCCGGGGCCCACCGGGAACCGTGGGGGAAGAGGGGGGACCCTGCACTGCTGGCGGCCAGGCCGGGATCGGCTCGGTCGGCTGGCCGAACGCTCCGGTGGGCCGGGGGTCGGTGGCGGTGCCGCCGCGGGGGGCGTACCACTGGGGGGTCGGGTTCTGCTCGCTCATGACGGACGCTCCTTGGGCGGGGTGACTGGCTCTGGGTCCAGTCAATCCCCCTCAGGTGTAAGCGAACTGATCAATGGCTGGGAGTCTGCTGTGGGAGGCGCACGACGAACGTCGCGCCTCCTCCGGGGGTCTGCGCGACCCCGACCCGGCCGTGGTGGCGGGACACGATGGCGGCCACGATCGCCAGCCCGAGCCCGCTGCCGCCGCCGGCCGCCCGGCCACGTGACGGGTCGGCTCGGTAGAAGCGCTCGAACACCTTGGTCGCCACCTCCGGCGGGACGCCGGGCCCGTGGTCACGCACCTCGAGTGTTGCTCCCTGCTCGTCGAGACCAACCGCGACCTCGACCGGAGTCCCCGGCGGGGTGTGGCGCAGCGCGTTGGCCACGAGGTTGGTGACGACCTGGCGCAGCTTGGGCTCGGACCCGACGACAACAGTCGGCTCGACGGGGCCGTGCAGGCCCAGGAGGCTGATGCGACGCTCGGGGGCCCGCACGCGGGCGTCGGCCACGGCATCCGCGGCGAGGACGGTGAGGTCCACCGGCCCCATGTCGACCTCGGGTGCATCGTCGATGCGCGCGAGCATCAGCAGGTCCTCGACGAGCCCGCTCATGCGGTCGGACTCCGCCTCGATCCGTTCCATCGCGGAGCCCACCGCCTCGGGGTCACGCACCGCACCCTGCCGGTAGAGCTCGGCATAGCCACGCACCGTCGCCAGCGGGGTGCGCAGCTCGTGCGAGGCGTCTGCGACGAACTGCCGCATGCGCTCCTCACTGGCCTCCCGCACGGCGAACGAGGACTCGATGCGCGAGAGCATCGTGTTCAGGCTGCGCGAGAGCGAGGTGACCTCGTCATCGGCCTGCCGCACGGGGACGCGCTGCGTGAGGTCCCCGGCGGCGATCGCGGCGGCCGTGTCCTCGATGCGGGTGAGGGGCCGGAAGGCGCGGCGCACGGCATACCGGGCCATCGCCAGGGACAGGAGCAGCACGACCGTACTGATCGCCCCCGTCGTGACGAGCAGCTGCGTCACGGTGTCGCCGAGCGTGTCGAGCGGGACACCGACGGCGAACGTGGAGTCCTCCCCGATGACCCTGCCGGCGATGAAGCGCCACTGCGGCCGGCCCCCCTCCGAGGGCACCGTGAACGGCTCCCCGCTCACGACTCGCGGGTCGTCGACGGTGAGCACCGGCAGCACTGGCCTGGCGGTCTCGCCGGTGGGCAGGCGGGTGATGGTGCCGCGCGATCCCTGCAGGTGGAAGGCGTAGCCGGTGGGCAGGGTGGAACCGGTGCTGCGCAGGTCGTCGAAGACCTGGTTGGCGACGGGGCGGGCCACCGAGCGCAGCTCGGCGTCGACCCGTTCGAGCAGGTTGGACCGCATGAGGTATGCCGTCGCGAGGCTGGTGAGGATGAGCGCCGCACCCACGAGCGTGCCGACGATCGCCACCAGACGGCGCCGGAGCGGCACCGCCTCCAGCCGACGCACGACCCGGGCGACCGGTCCGGAGTCGGTGCTCGCCGTCACGCTCAGACCTGGGGCGGCAGTCGCAGCACGTACCCGACACCGCGCTTGGTGTGGATCAGTGCGGGGAGTCCTTCCACGTCGATCTTGCGGCGCAGGTAGGAGATGTAGCTCTCGACGATGCCTGCCTCGCCCCGGAAGTCGTAGTCCCACACGTGGTCGAGGATCTGCGACTTCGACAGCACGCGGTTCGGGTTCAGCATGAGGTAGCGCAGCAGCTTGAACTCGGTCGGGCTGGTCTCGATCACGCGTCCGGCACGACGCACCTCGTGCGAGTCCTCGTCGAGCTCGAGGTCCTCGAAGGTGAGGATCTGGCGGTCCTCCTCCGCGTCACCACGGGTGCGGCGCAGGACCGCACGGATCCGGGCGACGACCTCCTCGAGGCTGAACGGCTTGGTGACGTAGTCGTCGCCCCCGACGGTCAGGCCCTTGATCTTGTCGTCGACCGAGTCACGAGCGGTGACGAAGACGATGGGCAGCTGGCGGCCCTGCTCGCGCAGCCGACGGGTGACGGTGAAGCCGTCCATGTCGGGGAGCATGACGTCCAGGACGCACAGGTCGGGGTCGTGGGTGTCGGCGACGCGCAGCGCCTCGGCTCCGCTCGCGGCCGTCGCCACGTCGAAGCCCGCGTAGCGCAGGGAGGTCGCGAGGAGCTCACGGATGTTGGGCTCGTCCTCGACGACGAGCAGGCGCGCCTCGGGCGTGGGGGCGGTGGTCACCACTGCAGTGTGGCGGGTGAACCTGTGAGTTCGCTGGACATCGGCTGAACTTGGTGCCCTCGCCAGGCAGGCGGCTAGGTCAGGGCGGCTGGGCGGGCGGTGGGTCAGTACGAGTCGTCGTACTCGTACTCGAAGGACCCGCCGCCATCGAAGAAGCCCGCCGCACCGACGGCGAAGAACATGACGACGGCGATGACGGCAAGGGCCACGGCGACGCCGAAGGCGATCCAGCCGTAGCGCGTCAGCCTCGCGGACCCTGCCGGGTCGTTCGACTGCTTGGTCAGGGCGACGATGCCGAAGATCAGCGCCGGAACCAGGAACAGGCAGCACGAGACGGTCCCGATGCCGGAGAGGATCGTGAGGACCATGGCGCTGCCGTTGCTCGGCGCCGGCGGGGCATAGGGCCCGACCCCGTACCCGGACTGCGGCTGACCGTATGCCGGGTACTGGCCGTATGCCGGGGGCTGGCCGTATGCGGAGGATTGGCCATATGCGGGGGGCTGGCCGTATGCCGGGGGCGGGGGGTAGGACGCGGTCGGCAGGTACTCCGGTGGCTGCCCGTACGGGGCCTGCTGCCCGTAGGTGGTTTGCTGCCCGTACGTGGGCTGCGGATGGGCGGTCGGCTCGCCGTACGCGGGCGAGGGTGGCGCGGATGCCGGCCACGCGGCATCCGCGGGGGGTGCGGTCGGGTCGACGGGTCCCTTG
Organism: Ornithinibacter sp.; assembly: GCA_035458265.1. GTDB lineage: Bacteria > Actinomycetota > Actinomycetes > Actinomycetales > Dermatophilaceae > Fodinibacter. The sequence goes on from DATIAB010000122.1 coordinate 10,928, forward strand.
TCGGGGCCGTCGCCGGGTCGGTCGGTGCTCTCACTCATCGGCGTCCTCGTCCTGTCCGCTGGGCTGCCCGCGGCGGCGCCGAGCGCCCCGCCGCGACGAGGCTAGCGGGTGGGCCGTGGCCACGCAGCGCCGGTCGTGTCAGGATCGACGGGTGAGACTCCCGCTGCCGCAGGTCGAGCCGGACCCGAGCCTGCCCTCGTCCGTGACGATCTACGAGGTGGGTCCTCGCGACGGCCTGCAGAACGAGTCCGTCGTCGTGCCCGCCGCGGTGAAGGCGGAGTTCGTCCGGCGCCTGGCCGCGGCAGGACTGGCGACCATCGAGACGACGTCGTTCGTCGACCCCAGATGGGTGCCGCAGCTCGCCGATGCCGAGGAGCTGCTCGGGCTGCTCGGCGACGATGGTCGGGGCGTGCGCCGGCCGGTGCTCGTGCCCAACGAGAGGGGTCTGGACCGCGCGCTCGAGGCCGGCGTCGGTGCAGTCGCAGTCTTCGGCAGCGCGACGGAGACCTTCGCCCGCAAGAACCTCAACCGCACCGTCGAGGAGTCGCTCGCGATGTTCCGGCCGGTCGTCGAGCGCGCGGGCGCCGAGGGTCTGTGGGTACGGGGCTACGTCTCGATGTGCTTCGGCGACCCGTGGGAGGGGCCCGTGCCGGTGGCCCAGGTCGTCGACGTCTGCCGCCGGCTCATGGACCTCGGCTGCGACGAGCTGTCGCTCGGCGACACGATCGGGGTCGGTACCACCGGCCACGTGCACACGCTGCTCGACGCCCTGGCGGTGGCCGGGATCGGGCCGGACCGGGTCGGGGTGCACTTCCACGACACCTATGGGCAGGCGCTCGCGAACACCGTGGCAGCGCTGCGGGACGGGGTCACCGTGGTTGACGCCTCGACCGGCGGGCTGGGTGGCTGCCCCTACGCGAAGTCCGCGACCGGCAACCTCGCCACCGAGGACCTCGTGTGGGCGCTGAACGGTGCTGGAGTGCAGACCGGGGTCGATCTCGACGCCCTGGTGTCCACGAGCGTGTGGATGGCCGCCCACCTCGGGCGGCCCTCACCCTCGAGGGTGGTGCGAGCGCTCAGCGGCGGCTGACGGCATCCGAGATCGTGCCTTCCCCCCCGGCGAACATGTGAGTTCGATGTGAGTTCGCGCCGGGTGGCGCTTTTTCGAGGCCGTGGGCGGATCATGGGACGCATGAGCGATCCCACCGCGCCCGTCCCGCAGCAACCTCACGGACCGCAGCCGGCTGCGGGGCCGCCGCCTGTCGGGCCGCCTGTCGGGCCACCCGTCGGGCCGCCTGTGGGGGGACCGCCGAGTGCCGGTGGGCCCACCGGTGCCCCGGGCAGCCAGGGCGGCTGGTTCGGCCAGGCGACGTCGACCTCCGGGGGGCGCATCGCGGTGGTGGCTGCTGCCGTCTTCGGAGCCCTGCTGCTCATGGTCGGGGTCGGGCTCGCCGCGGCGCTCGTCGCTGGAGTCGGGCCCTGGCACGACGACGATGAGCGCGTGATGATGCGCGAGGGCGCGGGACCGGGCAACGGCAGGGGAATGGGGCTTGGCCTCGGTCAGGCCAAGGACAAGGGAAATCAGGGCAACGGGCAGGGAAACCAGGGCAACGGGCAGGGGAACCAGGGCAACGGCAACGGCCCGGGCAACGGCAACGGTCCGGGCAACAGCGGCAACAACGGGCAGGGGATGGGGCGCCTCGGGGCTGGCATCGACGACGTCCTGCACGGGGAGTTCACGACGAACGTCACCGGCACTCCGACCGTCATGGTGGTGCAGTCCGGGCAGGTCACCGCGTACACGGCCGGCACGTCGCTGACGGTGAGGAGTGCGGACGGCTTCGAGGCCACCTACGTCCTCGACGCCGCCGTCGCCACGATGCGTGGTGCGGGCGACCTCGCCGCGGGGGTGCAGGTGCACGTCGTCGCCGCCAAGGAGGGCATGAAGGTCACCCGCCTGTCCGTGGGCTGACGCCGCCGGGTCGAGGTGATACCGCTCGTGAATCCGTGCATCTGGGGTTCTACCGGGCAGCATCGCCTTCGGGTGGAGGTGATACCGCTCGTGAATCCGTGCATCTGGGGTTCTGCCGGGCAGCATCGCCTTCGGGTCGAGTTGACACCGCTCGTGAATCCGGGCGGTCGGGGGTTCGATCCGGCGGGTCTCAGCGGACGCCGTTGACCTGAGGTGAGATGCGTCGTTCCAGAGCCAGGGCGAGCAGGGCCACACCGCCGAGGCAGCCGATGATCAGCGCGATGAACACCCCTGCGAGCGCGCGGTCGAGCAGCAGCCCGGCCACGATCGGCGCCGTGATGGCTCCGCCCTGGAACGCTCCGGAGGACACCGCGTTGAAGCGCCCGCGGTCACCGTCGCTCGCAAGGTCGTTGACGATGGCGGGCACCGTCGGTTGCAGCATCGTCTCGCCGATCCCGAAGAGGACGTGGAAGAGGATGACGCCGGCTGCAGCGGCCATCGTGCCGGCCACCAGGCCGGTCGCACCGAGGACGAGCCACGCGGCCGCCCACATCGCGACCAGCCCCAGGAAGACCCGGGTGCGCCGCCGACCGTCGATGATCCGCAGCACGAGGAACTGCAGCCCGACGATGACCGCGGTGTTGGCCGCGAAGGCGAACCCGATGGTGCGCGTCGACACCTCGCTGACCTCGCGGGCGAAGGCCGGAAAGCCCGCTTCCATCTGGCCGTAGCCGACGAAGCTGGACAGGAATGTCAGGGCCGTGATCCACAGCACGGCGGGGTTGCGCAGGATCGTCAGATAGCTCGAGCCCTGGGCCGCTGCCGTCCGCGCGTCCTGCGGCCCGCTGGAGGCCTGGCGTGCGGGAGGGCCGCCCGTGTGTCGCAGCGGGACGAGCAGGAGGGTGATGGGGACGAGCATGCAGGCGGCGTCGGCGAGGAAGATCGCCGTGAACGTGAGGGGCCGGTCGACGTCGGTGAGCAAGCCGCTGATGATTCCGCCGACGCCGATCCCGAGGTTGATCAGGGCGAAGTTGATGCCGAAGAACTGTGTGCGCAGCCGGCCCGAGACGATGCTCGAGGTCAGGGCGTTGAAGCCGGGCCACCCCACCCCGAAGCTGATGCCGAGCAGCGTGAAGGCGAGCACGAAGGCGGGGACGGTGGTCGCGAAGGCGAGCACGACCGCGCCGAACAGCTGTGCGACGTTGCCCCAGATGAGCACGATGCGAGAGCCGAGACGGTCGATGAGCACCCCGACCGGGCCCGTGACCACGAGCGCGACGACACCGATGAGGCTCATGAGCACCCCGGCGACGTCGAGGGGGACGCCGCGCACCTCGTGGACGTAGATGATCGTGAAGGGCAGCGTCATACCGCGCCCCAGCGTCGACACCGCCGTCGTCGACAGTAGCCACCGGCCGGGCGTGGGCAGGGAGTCCCAGAACCCGCGCAGCGTCAGGCGCGGTTCCGACGGCTCCATGGCGCCAACCGTGCCATGCGGCACCGACGGCGTCGACCCAGTTGGATCAACGCGGGCGCGCGGGAGGGGGGCGAGCGGTTAGCCTTGAGGTTGCGCCCGTCCGGGCGTGCCCCCGTGATCTGGACAATGAGGTGGACCGTGCCGACTGGCAAGGTGAAGTTCTTCGATGCCGACAAGGGTTTCGGCTTCGTGGCCGGCGACTCCGGCGAGGGCGACGTCTTCGTCCCCGCGAGTGCGCTCCCCGAGGGTGTCACCGGCCTCAAGGGCGGCCAGAAGATCGAGTTCAGCATCGCCGAGGGCCGCCGTGGTGCTCAGGCGCTGTCCGTGCGCCTGCTCGACCCCGCCCCGTCCGTGACCGTCAACCGTCGTGTGGCGGGCCGCAAGCCTGCCGACGAGATGGTCGTCATCGTCGAGGACGTCATCAAGCTGCTCGACTCCGTCTCGGAGGGGCTGCGCCGCGGCCACTACCCCGACAAGGAGCACGGCAACAAGATCGCCCAGGTGCTGCACGCGGTGGCCGGCGACCTCGAGCTGTGAGCGCCG
>DATIAB010000123.1:0-6926 GCA_035458265.1 Ornithinibacter sp.
AGGTGAGCTCACCCGCCCCCAAACGCGTCAGAGAAGGTCTCGGACGGTGTCGATGGTGTCGGCGTCTGCGGCGGTCTTGTCGTCGCGGTAGCGCAGCACCCGGGCGAAGCGCAGCGCGACGCCGCCGGGGTAGCGGGTGGAGCGCTGGAGGCCGTCGAAGGCGATCTCGACGACCTGCTCGGGCCGGACGTGCACGACGTAGGAGCTGCGGTCGACCGGTGAGGTGGCGAGCTCGGTGAAGCGCTCGGTCTGCCAGGCGAGCATCTCGTCGGTCATGCCCTTGAAGGTCTTGCCGAGCATCACGAAGCCACCCTCGGGGTCGCGGGCCCCGAGGTGGATGTTCGACAGGCTCCCCACGCGCCGCCCGGAGCCCCACTCGACCGCCAGGACGACGAGGTCCAGGGTGTGCGTGGGCTTGACCTTGACCCAGCCGCTCCCCCGGCGGCCGGCGGCGTACGGGCTGCCGGCGGCCTTGACCACGACCCCCTCGTGCCCGGCGGCGACGAGGTCGGTGAAGAACTGCTCGGCCTCCGCACGGTCGCCCGTCAGGAGACGGGGCACGAGCAGGTGCGGTGCGAGGTCGAGCAGCACCTCGTGCCGGGCACTGGCCGCCTCGTCGAGCAGGTCGCGACCATCGCGGTGGAGGACGTCGAAGAGGAAGGTGGTGAGCGGCATCCGTTCTCGAAGGCCGGCCGGGTCGGCCGAGCTGGCCGTGCGGGCTCCGGTCACCTGGAACGGAGCCGGCCGCCCACCCTCGAGGAGCACGATCGCCTCTCCGTCGACGACGAGGTCGCCGCCCGGAAGTGCCGCCACGGCCTCGACGACCTCGGGCACCCGCTCGGTGATCTCGTCGAGGCTGCGGGTGTGGACGGTGATCCGTCCGTCGCGGCGGTGCACCTGGATGCGGATGCCGTCGAGCTTGCCGTCGACGATGAGGTCGCCGCCGCCCATGGCCGACACCGCCTCGTCGGCGGTCTTCGCGGATGCCGCGAGCATCGGACGGACCGGGCGGCCCACGACGAGCGAGACCTCCTCCAGCGCCTGAGCTCCGCCGGTCGCCGCCAGCCCGGCCACCTCCGCGGCCGTGCCGGCAAGCATGGCGGCACGACGCACGACGGGCGCGGGCACGGCGTAGGCGGTGGAGATGGCTGCCAGCACGACGCCGTCGAGCGCCCCCTGCCGCAGGTTGCCCGTGATGAGGTCGCGCAGGAATTGCTGCTCCGCCGGCGTCGCCCGGCCCATGAGGGTGCCCAGCTCGGACCGCCGGGATGCCGTGGCGCCGGCCCCGCGAGCCGTCGCCAGCCGCTCGAACGCGGCATCCACCTCCACCACGGTGAGCGAGGGTGTCACGGCGGGCTCCGGCAGGGTGCCGAGGGACCGGAACCCCACGCCGAGTCGACGCTGGGGAAGCACTCCGGACAGGTGGGACACGACCACGCCGACCTGCTCGGGGGCACACCGCGCGAACAGGTCGGCCAGGGCCTGGGTCTTGGCCGTGCGCGAGCGGGTCGCCGCAACGGCGTGCGAGGCCTCGACCACCTCGGCGAGCGTGACGTCCATCCGACCATCCTGCCCCGGCGAGCCCCGGCGGGGCGCCCGCGGCGATGGCGGGGTTGTCCACCCGTGACGCGGGTGCACCCGCGTCATTCACGGACAACCCCGTCAGGCGCCGGCTCGCTCGACACGCCAGTCGATCGGGGTGCACCGACCGTTGTTCGACTTCTCCGCCGAGCACGCGGTCACCCCGACGAGGACCGGCATCCGCGCCTCGAGCGTGAAGCGGTCGCCCGGGCGGGTCGGCGGGGGGTCGATGTGCAGCTCGCCCTGCTCGTCGGTCCAGACGTCCATGAAGACGTTGAGGGTCGTGCCGATGCGGTCGGGGTCGACGCCGAACGGTGCGAGGGCACCGCAGAGGTTGGCGAAGCACGAGGGGTGCGGGGCGCCCTCGAACTCGGGGTAGAGCAGGTCGAACGTCGCCTGGCTGCACGGGGTGAGCGTCAGGTCGTGCACCCCGACGGTGTCCTCGACGACCTGTGCCATGACCCGGCTGCGGTTGGACCAGAGCCGGGACCCGGTCGAGACGTAGATCGAGTTGCCGAAGTCGGTGGTGCGACCCGACGAGAACACCTCGGCGCCGTCGTCGGAAGCCACGAGGTAGAGGTCGCTCACCTGCTCACCGAGGGGGTCGAGCACCGTGAGCCGGTCGCCGGGCCCGAGCTCGACGGCGACCCCGCTCTGCGGGGCGATGCGCGACCAGCCGTGGGCCGCGGCACCGGGCGAGCCGTCGTAGGCCGGGGCGGCGGCCGACCGGGGGAACCTCACCCGGGCCGGGTTCACCGCTCCCCCTCGACGGTGTCGGGCTCGAAGGGCGCCGACCAGTCGTCCGGGACAGCGCGACCGGCGTACTGACGCGCCTCGGAGGTCTGGCCGTGGTCGCTGACCATGGGGTTCGGGAAGCCCTGGAGGTCGGCGTCCCGTCGGCGGATCATGTCGCGCATGCGCTGGTAGCGACCGTCCCCGCGCAGCCGCTCGAACTGGTCGTGGAGGTTGAACACGAGCGTCGGCAGGGGCGTGCGCCGCGCGACCCGTGACGCACTCGGGTGCAGGCCCACGACGAAGAAGGCCGTGCCTGCCAGGCTGAAGGCGAAGTGCGGGTTGTCGGGGTCGGCCGCGACACCGTCGGCCCAGGGCTCGTCGTCGTGGTCGTGGAGGTGCTGCAGCGCCCCCCAGAGCAACGCCTCGAAGTCGCGTTCCCCGGCGGGTACCGGGCCACGGAAGCACGCGACGAACGAGACGAGGTCGCCCTCGATGTCGACCTCGTCGGCGTACCGGGCGAGTGCTGCCCCCAGCGCGTCGAGGGAGCCGCCCTCGCTCGTGTCCGCGAGGTCGTCGAGCACGAGCAGCGTGGCGGCATCGCGGCGGAACACCGAGCGCGCTCCCAGGCAGGGGTACTCGGGGTGAGCCACCATCTCCTCGACGGCGGCGACGATGTCGCGGCGAGGGGCGTCCTCGAGCTGCTCGGCGGCCTGGTCATCGAGCAGCTCCTCGAGGGGCTCGGTCATCGACGGCAGACGGATCGGGCGGACACGGGTCACTCCTTCGGTCGGATCTCACACCGTGGCACACGCCCGGTCGCTCATGGGGTTTGACGACCGGCGACATCACACCGAGACGACCGAGCAGCACCCCTCTCGCCGGGAGGTGCTTGAACTTCTTCACAGGTTCTCCGCGGTTGCCGGTTGAACACCGAACCGACGAATCTCGTTGTCCACAGGCCGGATTGGTCTCGTCCACGGGCGCGGTGGTACGTTCGAAATGGACGGCAGTCAGCAGGGGTGCTGCGTTCTTGCCACCGGGGGGTCCGGGGGTTTCACGTTCGTCAAGGGGTACTTCGTCATGTCATCAGCAATCCACACGTCGTCCGGCAACGGCGCCCGGTCCATCACCCGCAGAACGGTTTCCGCTGGGGCTGCGTGGGCCGTCCCCGTCATCGCGATGGCCGCGGCCGCACCGGCCATGGCCACGTCGCAGTGCGTGGTGACGACGAACTTCGACGACCTGACCGTCGGCACCAGGCCGACGATGCTGACCTTCCTCCCGTCGTCGGTCACCGCCGTCGTGACCTACACCTCCACCGGCAACGGTGGAGACGACACCCCGGGTGACACCGGGCTCGTGGCTGCCACCTCGACGTCCCCCTCGTGGAACTACCTCGAGATCGAGATGCTCGAGCCGCTCACGACGAACGACTCGGTCACGGTCACGATCACGTTCAGCGCTCCTGTCGAGAACCTGACGTTCAAGCTGCACGACATCGACGGGCTCGCGAACCAGTGGCGAGACACCGTGCGCATCGACACTGCGGGGTTCACCTCCGTGCGCGGGGCCAACATCATCGGGACCGGAGTCACCGGTGATCCGTTCCGCAACCAGACGGAGGTCGACAACCCGATCGAGACAGGCGTCGCCGACGTCACCCTCACCTGGGCCGGCCCCGTCGACGCGGTGACGTTCACCTACCTCGCCGGCATCAGCGGGAGCTCGGACAACCAGCACATCGGGCTCGGTGACATCAGCTTCACCGACTGCGTGGCGAACCCGGGGTCCGACCATCGGTTGCAGCTCCGGGCCGCCGGGGCCACGCCGCTCCCGGACGACCTCGCCGAGCTCTCCGCGGAGCCCTACGGGACCGTCGACCGGTAGCCCATGGGTGGTGCGGGCGGGCGGGAGACCCGGCCGCGCTCACTCCACGAGGCGGTAGCCGATGCCCGGCTCGGTGAGGATGTGGATCGGCCGAGACGGGTCGGCCTCGAGCTTGCGGCGCAGCTGGTTGCCGTAGACCCGCAGGTAGTTCGACTCCCGGCCGTAGCCGGGTCCCCACACCGCCTTCAGCAGGTCGGCCTGCGTCACCACGCGGCCCCGGTGCCGGGCCAGCTCACCGAGCAGGCGCCACTCCGTGGGGGTGAGGTGCACCGGCTCACCTCCACGGCTGGCCGAGAGCGTCGCGAAGTCGACCGAGAACGTGTCCGTCTCCACGGGCGCGATCCCCGCGAGGGTCTCCCCGTCGCCACCGCCCCGACGCAGCGCGGAGCGGACCCGAGCCATGAGCTCGTCCATCCCGAACGGCTTGGTGACGTAGTCGTCCGCGCCCTCGTCGAGGGCCTCCACCTTGTCGTCGGACTGCTGACGAGCCGAGAGCACCACGACCGGCACCCTCGACCGCGCGCGCAGCCGTCGCAGCACCTCCACCCCGTCGAGGTCGGGCAGCCCGAGATCGAGGATCACGAGGTCCGGCGGAGCGTCCTCGACCGTCGACAGGGCGTCCCGCCCCGTGCTGACCTCCTCGACCTCGTAGCCGCGAGCGCGCAGGTTGATGCGCAGCGTCCGGCGGATCGTCTCGTCGTCGTCGACGACCAACACGCGCTCACCCATGACGGCCCTCCTCGGCACTCGGCAGCTCGATGACCATGGTGAGGCCGCCACCGGGTGTCTCCTCAGCGGTCACCTCGCCACCCATCGCCTCCGCGAGCCCGCGAGCCACCGCCAGGCCCAGTCCCACTCCGTCCCCCGCCGGCGCGTCGCCGTAGCGTTGGAAGGGCAGGAAGATCCGGTCCCGGCCGTCCTCGGGGACCCCGGGTCCGGTGTCGAGCACCCGCACCTGGGTCCGGCCGCCGAGCCCGCTCGTCGTCACACGCACCCGACCGGGTGTCGGTTGGTGACGCAGCGCGTTCTCGACGATGTTGCCGATCACCCGGTCGAGGAGCCCGGGGTCGGCCACGACCAGCCTCGCCCCGGGGTCCAGCGACCAGTCGACCCTGGTCGGCTCGGAGACCCCGGCCACCGCCGCCGGCACCACCTCCCCGAGGTCAACCGGCCGAGGCGACGCCACCAACGCCCCGGCCTGCAGGCGCGACATGTCGAGCAGGTTGCCGATGAGCGCGTCGAGCCGGTCCGCGGAGTCCTCGATCGCCGCCTCGAGCTCGGCCTCGTCCTCCGCGGAGAAGGTGACCTCGTTCGAGCGCAGGCTGCCGATGGCCGCCTTGATCCCCGCCAGCGGCGTGCGCAGGTCGTGCGACACGGCTGACAGCAGGGCGGTGCGCGCCGAGCTGTCGCGGGCCAGCGCGGTGGCCTCTCCGACCGAGCGCTGGAGGGCCTGGCGCTGGAGGATGGCTCCGGCATGGGTCGCGAACGCCGCGAGAAGCCGACGCCGGTCTGCGGGCAGCCGCACCCCGACGAGCACGAGGTCGTGGTCGTCGTCGGCCTCGGCCCGCACGACGTCATCGCCGGATGCCGGGAGCGCACCGTCCGTCGGCGCGTCACCCGAGCGGGCCAGCACCTCCTCGCGGCGGTCGGCGCCCGAGCGGCGGACGACGAGGGCCTCCTGACCGCCGAACATGTCGACGGCGCGATCGAGCAGCAGGGACAGCTGGTCGGTCGAGCCGAGCAGGGTGTGCGTCAGCTCGGCCAGGGCGGCCGACTCCTGTTGGGCGGCGATGGCCGCCTCCGCGCGCCGGGCACTGCGGTGGACGACGAACGCGACCGCCGCGGCAACCGCGACGAAGACGACGAGGGCCACGGCGTTCGCGGGCTCGGAGATGGTCATGGTGCCCACGGGCGGGGTGAAGAACCAGTTGAGCAGGAGCGAGGAGGACACGGACCCGACGAGAGCCGGGCCGATGCCACCGAGGAGGGCGACGAGGACCGCCAGGAGCAGGTAGAGCGGCACGGTGAGGGGCAGCCCGGGGTCAGTCGGAAGCAGGGTGAGCAGCGCGGTGAGCAGCACCGGTCCGAGGACGGCCGCCGCGTAGCCGAGGCGCACCCGGCGGGTCGGCAGCCCCGCGCCGGGAACCCGCCACCCGCGACCGGCCGCGAACGTGTGCGTGACGACGTGCACGTCGATGTCGCCCGATCGGGCGATGACCTCGTCGGTGGTGCTCGGCGAGAGCAGGGTGCGCCACCGGGGCCTGCGCGTGGTGCCGATCACGACCTGCGAGGCGTTGACACCTCGGGCGAAGTCGAGCACGGCGTCCGCGAGGTCCTCCCCGCTGACGGTGTGGAAGGTACCGCCGAGCTCGTCGGTCAGCCGCCGGTGCTGCGCCAGGCGTGGCAGGTCGGGGCCGGCGAGCCCGTCCGCCCGGGAGACGTGCACCGCCAGCAGCTCGCCCCCTGCTCCCCTCGACGCGATCCTGGCCCCACGCCGCAGCAGCGTCTCGCCCTCGGGCCCTCCCGACAGGGCGACGACGACCCGCTCCCGCGTCGGCCAGGTGCTCTGGATGCCGTGGTCTGCGCGGTAGCGCCCCATGCCCTCGTCGACCCGGTCGGCCAGCCAGAGCAGCGCCAGCTCGCGCAACGCGGAGAGGTTGCCGACGCGGAAGTAGTTGGACAGCGCGGCGTCGACCTTCTCGGGTCGGTACACGTTGCCGTGG
>DATIAB010000124.1:0-8023 GCA_035458265.1 Ornithinibacter sp.
TCCCGGTCACCTACATGAACTCCAGCGCCGACATCAAGGCGTTCTGCGGGCGCAACGGGGGCGTGGTCTGCACGTCCTCCAACGCCGACGTCGCGCTCGACTGGGCGTTCGCCCAGAAGGGCGACGGCGACGCCAAGGTGCTCTTCCTCCCCGACCAGCACCTCGGCCGCAACACCGCGGTCCTCCAGATGGGCATCGGCCTCGACGAGTGCGTCGTCTGGGACCCGCTGCAGCCCGGCGGCGGTCTGGGCGCCGAAGAGCTGCAGAAGGCCCGGATGATCCTCTGGAAGGGCCACTGCTCGGTCCACGGCCGCTTCTCCGAGGACGTCGTCGACGAGCTCCGCGCCCAGCACCCCGGCATCAAGGTGCTGGTCCACCCCGAGTGCAAGCACGAGGTCGTGCTGAAGGCCGACCTGGTCGGCTCCACCGAGTTCATCATCAAGACCATCGAGGCGGCGCCGTCCGGCAGCCACTGGGCGATCGGCACCGAGCTCAACCTGGTGAAGCGGCTGGCCGCCGCCCACCCCGACAAGCAGATCTCCTTCCTCGACCGCAACGTCTGCTACTGCTCGACGATGAACCGCATCGACCTCCCCCACCTCGTCTGGGCGCTCGAGAGCCTGGTCGCCGGCACGGTCGTCAACCGGGTCACCGTCGACCCCGACACCGAGGCCGACGCGCTGGTGGCGCTCCAGCGGATGCTCGACCTGCCCGGCAAGTCGCACCGCGACTGAGCCAGGGGCGACGACGATGGCACGGAGGCGGATCAGCGACTCCGAGCGCCGCAGCCGGATCGGCGTACGGCACGCGCTGGCGCCGGCCCACCGTCTCGACCACGTGACGACCGTCGTGCGCGCGATGACCGTGCTGCACGCGACCGAGGCGGCCACCGTCCACCTCGCGATCGCCGCCCGTTCCGAGGGCATCACGCCCGAGGACGTCGACGCCGAGCTGTACGAGGCCCGGTCGGTGGTCAAGCAGCTCGCGATGCGCCGGACCCTGTTCGTCTTCCCCCGTGACCTGCTGCCCGCCGCCTGGGGCAGCGCTTCGGCGCGCGTCGCGGCGTCGGAGCGCAAGCGCATCGCCAAGGCGATCGCCGGTGCCGGCATCGCGCCCGACGGGGACGCCTGGCTCGACGCTGCCCGGGAGGCCACCCTCGTACGTCTGGCGGCGGGGCCGGCGACCGCCGCCGACCTGCGGGCCGAGGTCCCCGAGCTGGCCGGGATGGTGGGCGGGACCACCGACAAGCCGTACGACCGGCCTGTGCCGGTGGCCCCGTGGGTGCTCACGCACCTCGGGCTCGAGGGGAAGGTGGTGCGCGGACGCAACGCCGGGCACTGGCGACTGAACAAGCCGACCTGGACGACCGCCGAGGACTGGTTGGGCGTCGTCGAGCCACCCCTCGACGAGCACGCGGGCTATGCCGCGCTGGTGCGCGAGTGGCTCATCACCTTCGGCCCCGGCACCGTGGCCGACATCCAGTGGTGGCTCGGCTCGACCAAGACCGCCGTGACCCGCGCGCTGGCCGACCTCGGCGCGGTCGAGGTCGACCTCGACGACGGTTCGACGGGATGGGTCCACCCCCACGACGTCGACTCCATCGGTCCGGTCGAGCCGTGGGCGGCGCTGCTGCCCACGCTGGACCCCACGGTGATGGGGTGGAAGGCGCGGGACTTCTACCTCGATCCGGCCCACGTCCCGTACCTCTTCGACACCAACGGCAACGCCGGCACCACGGCATGGTGGGACGGCCGCATCGTCGGCTGCTGGGTCCAGGACGAGGAGGGCGTCGTCCGGCTGTCGCTCCTCGAGGACGTCGGCCCCGACGGGCTCGCCGCCCTCGAGCACGAGGCGCGGCGGCTCACCGCCTGGCTCGACGGGACCGTGATCGGCCACATCTACGCCTCGCGGCAGATGAGGCAGGCGAAGCTGCCCTGACACCGATGTCGGCGGTCGGCGTCCGTCAGTCGGTCGACGGAGGCATGGTGCCCCGGCGGGCGTCCCGTCGGGTCAGGCGTCCGCGCGGGGCAGCTCGAACCAGAAGACGGACCCGCCGCCCTCGCGCCCGTCGACGCCCATCCGGCCCCCGTGGGCCTCGACGATCCGGCGACACGTCGCGAGCCCGATACCGGAGCCCTCGACGGTCTTGTCGAGACGTGCCAGCGGCGCGAAGACCCGCTCGCGCTTGTCTTCCGGGATCCCCCGGCCACGGTCGCGCACCTCGACGCGGTGGTGTCCGTCGATCGGCACCGAGTCGACCTCGACGTCGGGCTGCTCCCCGGGAACGGTGAACTTCGCTGCGTTGTCCACGAGGTTCATCAGCACCGACCGCAGCTGGGCGCCGTCGCCGCGCACGAGCGGCAGCTCCCCGACGTCGACCTGGTCCCGGGAGAGCCGCCCGGCGAGGTCGTCGAGCGCGGACCCCAGCTCCACGGCGAGGTTCACGACGTCCTCGCCGGGGGCCTCGCCCTGCTGTGCGAACTCCAGCAGGTTGTCGATCAGGTCGGTCATCCGGTCGACGCCACGACGTGCACGGGCCACCGTGTCGAGCTGATCGGGATCCTCCACGTCGAGCTCGAGCGTCTCGAGCGACAGCGAGATCGACGTCAGGGGGTTCTTGAGGTCGTGACTGACCTGACCGGCGAAGTGGGCCAGCCGCTGGTTGGAGGTGCTGAGCCGGGCGTTGGCCTCGCCGAGCCGGCGCGAGGCGAGCTCGAGCTCGAGGACGTCGACCACCCGGTCGGCCAGCTGGGCCAGCCCCCGGGCGGCCTCCGGGGTCACCTCGTGGCTGTGGTGGTCGAAGACGCACAGCGTGCCGATCGTGACCCCCGCCGGGGTGGTGAGGGGGTGGGAGCCGTAGTACCTCACCTCGGCGAGCTCACCGGTCGTCCACGGGTTCTCGGCGAAGCGCACGTCCTCGCCGGCGTCCTCGAGCATGATCGGCCGGCCGCTCTCGACCACCAGCCGGCACATCGAGTGGTCGATCGGTGTCTGCGTGCCCTCGAACCCGGCCGTCGCGACCTGGTGCTGGGAGTGAGAGCTCAGCAGGTTGACCGCGGCGAAGGGGACGCCGGCCACCTGGGCGGCGAGCTGCACGAGTGAGTCGAGCTCCCGGCGCGGCCGGCCGCCGAGGACGTCGTACGCCGCCAGCGAGCGGTCGCGGGTCTCGCCGGGGTTCACAGCCCCGGAGCCTTCCAGACCGCCAGCCACCGCTGCAGGTCGGGCTCCATCGGCAGCTCCTGCCCCAGCAGGTCACGCACGGACAGCTCGAGCAGCGTGTCCCGCGTCTGCTCGCCGGTGGGGGCGAACGGGTAGAACGTGCCCTGCTTGTAGAGGTAGGTCAGGCCGAACCGCTGGCCGGAGGCGTTGCCGAACGGGACCATCGAGCACAGCAGGCCGGACTCGAAGCCGTTGAGCTCGAGGGTCGTGTTGACGGCGTGGAGGTCGGTGCACAGACCCGCCATGTCGTCCTTGTCGCCCTCGACGACGAGCCAGGTGAAGCCGAAGTCGTCCTGGGTGACCTCGACGTCGGGCGCCTCGGCGTCGTCGCGGAGCAGGGCGAGCACGTCGGCCTGGGTCTGCGCGAACGCGGCGCCGGCGGCCGAGCGGTAGCACACCGACCCGGTGCCGGTCGGCTCGAAGCCCAGCGCCGTCTGCAGCGTGATCGCCGCGCTCGGCACGTGGAACAGCGCGTCGAGGTTGTTGCGCTTGGGCTGCGTCCGACCACGCATCGCCTCCCACAGTCCCATGTCGGTCCCCCTCAGCCGGTCGGCCGGCCCAGCTCGGCCTGGATCCGTGCCAGCTGCTCGAGCCGCTGGTGGAGGGGCGGGTGGGTCGCCATCAGCCCGCTCAGGCCACCAGCGAACGCCGGGACGATGCACAGCGCGCTCGCCGCGTTGGCCGTCCGCAGGTCCTTCGTCGGGATGGCGGCGGCCGACTCACCGCTGATCTTCTGCAGGGCCGAGGCCAGCGCGCCCGGCTTCATCGTCAGGTAGGCACCCGACCGGTCGGCGCACAGCTCGCGGTAGCGCGAGAGCACGCGCAGCATCACGAAGCTCAATGCGTAGACGAGCAGGCTGACGAGGAGCACCACCAGCGCGACAGGCAGGGCGCTGTTGTTGTTGCCGCGGGAGCGGCCCAGACCGCCGAACTGCGTGAAACGCATCAGCAGTCCCGCCGCGATGCCGGCCGATGACGCGATCGTCATCACCAGCACGTCGCGGTGGGCGACGTGGCTGAGCTCGTGGGCCAGCACGGCCTCGAGCTCCTCGGTGTCGAGGGTCTGCAGGATCCCGGTCGTCACGCACACGACGGACCGGTCGGGCGAGCGACCGGTCGCGAAGGCGTTGGGCACCTCGAGGTCGGACACCCCGACGCGCGGCTTGGGCATGTCGGCGAGGGCGCAGAGCCGGTCGATCAGGCCGTGCAGCTCGGGCGCCTCCTCCGGGGTCACCTCGCGGGCGCGCATCGCGCGCATCGCGACCTTGTCGGAGCTCCACCACTGCCAGAACGCCATGCCGATCGCGATGATCGCGACCATCACTGCCCCGCCGGCGCTGTTGACGTAGGAGATGACCAGAGCGACCAGACCGACGAACATCGCCCCGAGGAGGAACATGGTGAGGGTCATCCGGGCGGTCAGACCGGAGTCCTTGATGAAGCGGGAGGTGGCCATCGAGGAGGTCCGGGCCGCCTCAGCCAGGGATGAGGCCGTCGTCGCCCAGGAGCTGGCGGACCTCATCGATCGTCGCGTCCGGCGGTGGCAGGATGAGGTCGGACTCGTCGAGCGAGTCGAGCTGGTGGTGCGAGCCGCTCGCGCGTACGGCGGACAGCAGCCCGTGGAGCGCGGTGCGGAACATCTCCTCGTCGCCCGACTCGATGGCCTGCTCGAGCTGCGTGTCGAGGCCGTTGAGGGCATCGAGCGCGTGGTCGTCGAGGTCGTACTGACCCTCGCCGAGGATGCGGACGATCATGCCCGTCCGCCCTCGTTGCTCTCGCCCTCGGCGCGTACGGCATCGGGCTCAGCCGCGAGGATGTCGCCGCCCTCGTCGCCGGACTCGATGGCCTGGGGGGTGCTGGCGGCCTTCAGGCGGGCCAGCTCGGCCTCCACGTCGGACCCGGAGCTGAGGGCGTCGAGCTCGCGAGAGATGTCGTCGCCGGCGTTGAGCTGCGAGGCGTCGTCGAGGGCGCCGGAGGCGATCAGCTCGTCGATGGCCTGGCCGCGCGCCTGCATCTGGGCGGTCTTGTCCTCGGCACGCTGGATGGCGAGGCCGACGTCACCCATCTCCTCACCGATGCCCGACATCGCCTCACCGATGCGCGTCTGCGCCTCGGCAGCGGTGTAGGTGGCCTTGATGGTCTCCTTGCGGGTTCGGAACGCCTCGACCTTGGCCTGCAGCCGCTGCTGCGCCAGGACGAGCTTCTCCTCCTCGCCCTGCAGCGTGGCCTGCTGCTCCTTGAGGGCGGTGATCTGCGAGGCGAGACCGGACTTGCGGGTCAGGGCCTCGCGGGCGAGGTCCTCACGACCGGCTCCGATGGCCTTCTCGGCCTGCCCCTGCAGCTTGGCGGCCTGCTGCTCGAGCTGGTTGACCTGGAGCTCGACGCGCTTGCGGCTCGTGGCCACGTCGGCCACGCCTCGACGGACCTTGGACAGGAGCTCGAGCTGCCGCTGGTAGCTGTAGTCGAGGGTCTCGCGGGGGTCCTCCGCCTTGTCCAGGGCCTTGTTGGCCTTGGAGCGGAAGATCAGGCTGATGCGCTTCATGAGACTCATCGGGGTGGAGACCCTCTCTCGGGCATGCGACTGGAGTGACGTTCTCACCCTAGAACCAATGGCAAGTCGGAGGTAGGGCAAGTCGGAGGTTGGGCCCGCCTCGACACCGCGCCCGGCGGGTCGCGGCGATAGGCTGACCCCACCACCAGATCCGCCCCATCCGTTCCTCCCGAAGCCATGTGAAGGCAGCACGCGTGTTCCGTCGTACCAACTCCGAGCCGGAGACCCCCACCACTGACGAGAAGGTGGGTGGCAAGGGCCGGCCCACGCCGACGCGCAAGGAGGCCGAGGCAGCCGCCCGGGCCCGCGCCAAGGTCCCCCGCACGCGCAAGGAGCAGGCCGCCGCCCAGCGCGCCGCTCGTGGCGACACGTCCCGCAAGATGCGCGAGGCGATGAAGACCGGCGACGAGAAGTACCTGCCGGCTCGCGACCGCGGCCCGGTGCGCCGCTTCATCCGCGACTTCGTCGACTCACGCTTCTCCTTCATCGAGCTGATGGTCCCGCTGCTGATCGTGTCGATGATCCTGGGCTACTCCGGCAACCGCGGCATGATCCAGATCGGCAACACGGTCCTGTTCACCACCTTGCTCGTGATCGTCTTCGACATCGTGATGCTGCGCTTCCGGCTGCGCCGCGAGCTCGCCCGCCGCTTCCCCGACGAGCCGACCAAGGGCACCACGCTCTACGCCGCGATGCGCTCGCTCCAGATGAAGTTCCTGCGCCTGCCCAAGGCGCAGGTCAAGATCGGCGAGAAGCTCCCCGAGACCTATCGATGAGCCACTCGCACCCCGGCGGGCCTACCGCCGACGTGTCCGTGCGCGTCGCCTGGGCCGACGACGCCGAGTCGATCGCCGCGGTGCAGGTGCGAGCATGGCCCGAGCTGTACGCCGGCCTGCTGCCGGCCGAGGTGCTGCCGACCGATGTCGAGGCCGTCGCCGCGCAGTGGCGCGAGGCGCTCTCGCGTCCCGCTGACGCCCGCAACCGGGTCCTCGTCGCCCTCGAGCGCAACCGCGTGGTGGGCTTCGCGCTGACCTCGCCGGCGGCCGACCCCGACTGCGACCCCGTCGCCGACGGGGAGCTCGCCGAGGTGACCCTCGATCCGGGCGAGCGGGCCAAGGGCCACGGCTCCCGGCTGCTCCAGGCGGCGGTCGACACGCTCGCGGCCGACCGTTTCACCCGTGCCGTCACCTGGGTCAACGCCGGCGACGACGCCCTGCGGACCTTCCTGACCGACGCCGGGTGGGCACCCGACACCGCTCACCGCGAGCTCGACCTCGACGGCTCCGGGGCGACCACCGTCAAGCAGGTGCGCCTCCACACCGCCATCGCCTGACGCGCGAGCTGGCCGCGCCCCCGATCTGGCGTAATCCACCCCTGGGGCGCTTGCTTTTCCTGTGACGCGCGTCACCATGGAGGAACCGGCCACCCGGCCAGCACACCACGGGGGTCCAGATGCTCGGTCCGCTACCCGCTCTGCACAAGTACGTGCTCATCCTCGCCGCGCTCGTCGTCTGCACGGGCATCGGTCTCTGGTTCGTCGCCGTGCCCGAGATCCCGCTCAACCTCCGCGTCGGGCTCGTGGCGGGCGCCGCGGCCGGGATCGCGGCGGCGTTCGTGCTGGTCCACGACTTCCACCAGCGTGAGGCCCGTCCTGCCCGCGTGCGCCGACGCCTCCATTGAGGATCCCGTCCCGGGACGCGTCGCGGGACGGTCGGTGGCATGACCTAGCCTCGGGGCGTGCCCGACGCCGCCCTCGAACCCGGTGAGCGGACCGCGATCGTGCGCGACAGCCTGGCCGTGGGAGTGGCCACCGGGGCATACGGCCTGGGCTTCGGCGCCGTGTCGGTGGCCTCGGGCCTGAGCATCGCGCAGACGTGCGTCCTCTCCCTGCTGATGTTCACCGGGGCGAGCCAGTTCGCCCTCGTCGGGGTCGTGGCCGCGGGCGGTGCGCCGGTGTCGGGCGCGGTGACGGCACTGCTGCTGGGGACTCGCAACACCCTCTACGGACTCCGGATGGCACCGCTGCTGCGGTGGCGCGGCTGGCGACGCGCGGCAGCCGCCCACGTGCTCATCGACGAGTCGACGGCGATGGCGGTCGGCCGCGGCACGACGGAGGGCACCCGGTTGGGCTTCCTCACGACCGGCGTCTCGGTCTTCGTCCTGTGGAACCTCGCGACCGCGGTCGGGGCCTTCGCCGGCGAGGCCGTGGGCGACCCCCGGACCTTCGGTCTCGACGCAGCCGTCGGTGCCGCG
>DATIAB010000125.1:0-4903 GCA_035458265.1 Ornithinibacter sp.
TCGCACTGCGCTATTGCGCTTCAGAAAAATCTTGGAGCAGGTCCAGGACAGCGGTGCCGTAGCGCTCGAGCTTGGCCGGCCCCACCCCCGTGATCCGCGCGAGCCCGGCCACGTCGCAGGGCACCTTCTCGGCGATCGCCGTGAGGGTCGCGTCGGTGAAGACGACGAAGGCCGGCACGTCAGCCGCGCGAGCGGTCTCCAGCCGCCACTCGCGCAGCGCCTCGAAGAGGCGCTCGTCCATCGTCGCAGGGCACGTCGAGCAGCGCCCGATCGTCCGCTCCCGCGCGCTCCCGAGGTCCGCGCCACACGTGCGGCAGGTGGATCGCACGGAAGCCTTCGCCTTCCGCCCGCCCGAGCCGGGGGCACTGCGCCGACGGGCCTGGGAGCGCGCTGCCTCCCCGAGGACACTGGCCGTGCCGTCGAGGAAGCGCGACGGGCGCCTGGTCGACTTGGCTCCGGGGGTACGGGCACCGGCATACGAGAGCACGAGCCGTTCGCGAGCCCGGGTCACCCCGACGTAGAGCAGCCGCCGCTCCTCCTCGACCGCCTCGGGGGTGTCGGCCATCGTGATCGGCAGCAGGCCGTCGGAGCAGCCCACGAGGAAGACGGTGTCCCACTCCAGGCCCTTGGCGGCATGGAAGGAGGCCAGGGTCACGCCCTGCACCGTGGGGGCGTGGCTGGCTGCGGCCCGCTCCTCGAGCTCACGCACGAAGGACGGCATCCGGGCCTCGGGGTCGCCGGCGTAGAGGTCGTCGGCCAGGGCGGCGAGCGCAGCCAACGACTCCCAGCGCTCACGAGCCGCACCCCCGCTCGTCGGCGCCTGCCGGGACCACCCGGCCCCGAGCAGGACGTCACGCACGAGGTCGGGGAGCGGCACCGACCCGTCGTCGGACCGGGCGGCCCCCCGCATGAGCACGACTGCGTCGCGCACCTCCTTGCGCGAGAAGAACCGCTCGCCACCGCGCACGAGGTAGGGGATGCCGCGCTCCGCCAGCGCGGACTCGAAGGACTGGCTCTGCCCGTTGGTGCGAAAGAGCACCGCGACCTCCGAGGGTGGGTGGCCCGCGGACAGCAGCGTGTCGATCCGCGCCGCGACGGTCGCCGCCTCGTCGGGGTCGTTGTCGGCCACCACGAGCTCCGGGACCGGGCCGTCCGGGCGCTGGGCCGCGAGCTCGACCGAGCCCGAGCGCCGCTGCCCGCCCGGGCCGCGCAGGACGAGGTTGGCCAGACCGACGACCTGCGGGGTCGAGCGGTAGTTGCGCACGAGCTCGACGGTGCGCGCATCCGGATGCCGGGTGCGGAACGAGAGCAGGTGCTCGGGTGAGGCACCGGTGAAGGAGTAGATCGTCTGCGCCGGGTCGCCGACGACGCACAGGTCGCGCCGCTCCCCCAGCCACAGGTCGAGCAGGGTCTGCTGCAGCCGGTTGACGTCCTGGTACTCGTCGACGACGAAGTGCCGGTACTGGCTGCGAACCGCCCGGGCCACCTCCTCGTGCTCGCGCAGGATGCCGACCATGAGCAGCAGGACGTCCTCGAAGTCGATGACCCCCCTCTCGGTCTTGACCTCCTCGTAGGCCGCGATCACCCGGGCCATCGCCGTGGCGTCCAGCCCTGCGGGGGGCTCGCGCCGCTGGGAGCCGGCCGCAGCGGCATACGACTCGGGCGTCAGCAGCGACACCTTCGACCACTCGATCTCGGATGCCAGGTCACGAACGGCCGGGCCGTCGAGGCGCAACCGCAGCCTGGCCCCCGCCTCCGCGACGGCACCGGCCTTGTGCGGCATGACCTCCGGCGAGGCACCACCGATGGCCTGCGGCCAGAAGTAGTGCAGCTGGCGCAGGGACGCGGCGTGGAAGGTGCGGGCCTGCACCCCGCCCACCCCGAGGTCGCGCAGCCGGGTGCGCATCTCGCCCGCTGCCCGGGCGGTGAAGGTCACGGCGAGCACCCGCTGCGGCTGGTAGACGCCGGAGAGCACCCCGTAGGCGATGCGGTGGGTGATGGCCCGGGTCTTGCCGGTGCCCGCCCCGGCGAGCACGCACATGGGCCCGCTGGGGTGCGCCGCGACCTCGCGCTGCTCGGGGTCGAGGGCGTCGAGGATCGCGTCGGCGCCGGGGTGCACGGGCAGGCTGGTCATCGGATCGATCCTAGGCGCGCCTGCCGACGACCGGAGCAGGGTGCCGCTCGACCTGTGGACGGCGACGCGGGAAGGATCAGGGGCCGCAGGGCGTTCACCCCCACCGAGCCCGCCCCAGGAACACCAGAGGACCCCGATGACCGCCACCACCGTCAGCCACCTTCCCGCGCCCGGGGCCGTCACGATGTTCTCGACGGCCTGGTGCGGCTACTGTCGGCGCCTGAAGTCGCAGATGGAGCGTGAAGGCATCACCTACACGGAGGTCGACATCGAGCGCGAGCCCGGGACCGCCGAGTTCGTCATGTCCGTCAACGGCGGCAACCAGACCGTGCCCACCCTGCTCTTCCCGGACGGTAGCGCCGCCACGAACCCGACCCTCGCCCAGGTGCGCGCCCGCCTGAGCTGAGCACCCGGCATCCGAGATCTCCGGCGCGCAGGTCAGCGCAGGGGGATCTCCGGCGAGCTCAGAGGGCCGCCGAACCAGTGTTCGATGATCCGCCGCGAGATCGACAGCCGACCCGAGACGACGACCGAGCCGTCCGACAGCGCCGCGACGAGCTCGTCGCGGGTGAACCAGCGTGCGGCCTCGATCTCGTCCGCCTGCAGGTGCAGGTCGGTTCCGACGGCCCGCGAGGTGAACCCGAGCATGAGCGAGGACGGGAACGGCCACGGTTGGTCGCCCAGGTAGGTCACGTCGGTGACGGTCACCCCGACCTCCTCCAGCACCTCCCGGGCGACGGCCGCGGCCAGGCTCTCACCCGGCTCGACGAAGCCGGCCAGCACCGACATGCCGTTGCCCCGAAACCCTCTCCCTCGGGCGAGCAGGAGCCGGTCGTCGGCGTCGACGACGGCCATGATGACCGCCATGTCCGTGCGCGGGTAGTGCTCGCTGCCGTCGGCGGGGCACCGGCGGATCCAGCCCGACAGCGCAGGCTCCGTCGGGCTGCCGCACCTCGGGCAGTGTCCGTGGGTCCGGTGCCAGTTCGCCAGGGCGACGGTCGTCACGAGGCCGTGGGCGTCCAGGTCGGCCAGGTCGGCCCCCACCTGACGCAGCGTGCGCCACGAGTCGTCCGCCTCCACGGATGCCGCGAGGTCGTCCGCGACGACCCCGACGTACGAGAGTCCCCCGGCATCCCCGAGGTAGAACGCCAGACGGGTGAGGTCGGCGGCGTCGGGCGCGGTGAGCACGAGGTGCGTCGAGCCATCGACCTGCTCGACGGCGCACCGGTCACCGACGAGCCGCAGCACCCTGGTGCCCGCGTCGCCGAGCAGCCGAGGCAGCAGCTCGGGGTCACCTCGCAGCTCTGCGCGACGGTCGAGGACCGACCGGCTCAGGGCGAGGTCGGTCAGGATCGGGTCGGCACGGCGCACGCTTCCCAGCCTATGGGGGGCGGACGGCATACCGTGGGCCCGTGGACCGCAGCCCCGCCTTTCTCGCCGCCCTCGCCAGCTCCGCGGTCTCCGGGCTCGACCCGGTGAGCGTCGAGGCCCTGTCGAGCACCCCTGACCAGTCGTTCGACGTCGCCTTCATCCAGGACAGCGAGCACCGCCGCTGGGTGGTGCGGGCGCCACGAACCGACGTCGCCGGCGCCGAGATGGATCGCACGGTCGCACTGCTGGCGCTGCTCGGCCGCCGCCTGCCGTTCGCCGTGCCCGCGCCCAAGGGGTTCGTGGCCCTGGCCGAAGGTGGGCGAGCCGCCGTCTACCCGTACCTGCCGGGCCACAACCTCGACTTCGCCGAGCTGCCCCCCGGGCCGGGGCTCGCAGCCGAGCTCGGGCGGGCCATCGCGGCCCTGCACAACACCGACCCCGCGGTGTACGAGGAGGCGGGGCTGCCGTCCTACGACGCGGACGCGTATCGCAGCCGCAGGCTCGCCGAGCTCGACCGGGCCGCGGAGAGCGGGCGGGTTCCGATGACGCTGCTCAGCCGGTGGGAGAAGGCCCTCGAGGACGTCACCCTGTGGCGTTTCGCCCCCACGGCGACCCACGGCGACCTCACCGGCGACCAGGTGCTCGCCGTCTTCACCGATGACTCGGACGCCTCCACGGGCACGATTCGCGCGATGACGGGCTGGGAGGACGCCAAGGTCGCCGACCCCGCCGACGACTTCGCGCCACTCGTCGCCGACGCGCGCCCCGAGGCCGTCGAGACGGTGCTCGAGGCCTACGCGCACGCCCGCGTGGAGCGACCCGACAGCAACCTGCTCGTGCGCGCCCGCCTGGTCGCCGAGCTCGGGCTCCTGGGTGCCCTCATGTCGGGCCTCACCCGTCAGGACGTGGGGGCCGTCGAGGTGCTGACCACCCAGCTGCGACGGCTCGACGACGCTGTGCACGCGAGTGAGCAGCCCGACGACTACCGGCGCACCTCCCTGGCCCCGGTCGGCATCCGGGTGCGCGCCACCCCTCCGCCGGCACTCGTCGTCGAGGAGGACGACGACGACCTGCCGGAGATCGTCGAACCCACCGCGGAGACCGGCACCACCGAGCCGGAAACCACCGACCCGGACTCGGACACCCCCGACCCGGATGCCGTGGGCGACGACACGATCGCCGTTCCCCTCGCGTCGCACCCGTCCACCGACGAGATCACCCCGGACGAGCGGCGCGAAGCACGCGAGTGATCTCCGCCGCCCCGGGCAGGTCGGGCCACACCGTCTCACCGGTCGCAGCGTGGAAGAACGCACCGCGCACCCGCTCCACCGGCACCCCCCGAACCCGCGCCCACGCGATCCGGTAGGCCGCGAGCTGCAGCGTGCGGGCGGCGGCCCG
>DATIAB010000126.1:0-14407 GCA_035458265.1 Ornithinibacter sp.
CCCGGAGGAGGCACTCGCCGACCCGACCCTGCTGCGCGACGGTCGCAAGCGCAGTGCCGGGTAGGGTGCTGCGACGTGGCCGTACCTCGACCGACACCGCTGCGCAGCACCTCGATCCGAGCCCTCGCAGACCTGCTCGGAGCACCTGCAGCTGACCTGCCCGACACCGTCGTCACGGGTGTCACCCTCGACTCGCGCGCGGTGGTGCCAGGGGACCTGTACGCCGCCCTTCCGGGCGCGCGCGCCCACGGCGCCGACTTCGTCGCGACGGCCGCGGCATCCGGCGCGGTGGCCGTGCTCACGGACTCCGACGGTGCACGCCGGGTTCGCGACGCCGCCGTCGACCTGCCCGTACTCGTGGTCGAACGGCCTCGCGCCGTGCTCGGCTCGGTCGCCGCCGAGATCCTCGGCACCGACCACCTCACGTTGCGGATGCTGGGAATCACCGGCACCAACGGCAAGACCACCACGGCCTACCTCGTGCACTCGGCCCTCACCGCACTCGGCGTGAGCACCGGGCTGATCGGCACGGTCGAGACCCGGATCGGCGACGAGCGCCTCGGCAGCGTCCGCACGACGCCCGAGGCACCCGAGCTGCACTCGGTGCTCGCCGTGATGGCGGAACGGGGCCTGCACACCTGCGTCATGGAGGTCTCGAGCCACGCCCTGGCCCAGCACCGGGTGGACGGAGTGGTCTACGACGTGGTGCTGTTCACCAACCTCAGCCAGGACCACCTCGACTTCCACGACGGCATGGACGACTACTTCGCGGCCAAGGCGTCCCTGTTCACCCCGCAGCGCGCCCGCCGCGGTCTGGTCTGCGTCGACGACCCGTGGGGGCAGCGCCTGGCACAGGAGGCCACCATCCCCGTCGAGACGATCGTCACGGTCCACGCCGGCCCCGCCGGGGCAGGGGCGCCGGACGCCGACTGGCTGATCACCGTCGACGGAGCTGATCCGGCGGCCTTCCGGCTGACCGGCCCACGGGTCGACCTCCACCTGAGGTCGAGGCTTCCTGGTGACTTCAACGTCACGAACACCGCGATGGCCGCCGCCGCCCTGGTGCTCCTCGGTGAGGACGCCGCCGCCGTCGGCGCCGCGGTGCTGACCGACCCGCACGTGCCGGGTCGCATGGAGGCCGTGGCCGGCCCCCAGGGGGCGCCGCGCGCCGTCGTCGACTACGCACACACCCCCGAGGCCATCCGCGCCGCCCTGACCGCGCTGCGCCCCAGCACCCCGGGCAGCCTGGTCGTCGTCACCGGTGCCGGGGGCGACCGGGACCGCGACAAGCGCCACGCGATGGGCATGGCTGCCGCCGAGGTCGCCGACGTCGTCGTCGTCACCGACGACAACCCGCGCTCGGAGGACCCGGGCACCATCCGCTCGGCCCTGCTCGAGGGTGTGCATGCTGCGCGCGCTGCCGGCCGCGACGGCATCCGGGTCCTCGAGGTCGGCGACCGGCGGCAGGCGATCCGCGACGCCGTGGCGGCGGTGTGGGGCGAGGGCGAGTCGGCCACCGTCGCCGTCGTCGGCAAGGGTCACGAGAGCGGCCAGGAGGTCGCCGGGGTCGTCCACCCCTTCGACGACCGGGCCGAGCTCGCGCAGGCGCTGCGGCTCGCGGCGTCGAGGGCCCCGGAATGATCGCGCTCACCGTCACCGAGGTCGCGCACGCCGTCGGCGGCATCGTCCTCGCGCCGGACGACGTGGACCCGAGCTCGGTCGTCGTCGACGGGCCGGTCGTCACCGACTCGCGGGAGGCAGCACCCGGTGGGCTGTACGTCGCCCGCGTCGGGGAGCAGGCCGACGGCCACGAGTTCGTGCCGGATGCCGTCACGCGGGGAGCCGTCGCGGCTCTCGTGACGCGGCCGGTCGACGGCGTGGTGTGCGTCGTGGTCGCAGACACCCAGGACGCCTTCGCCGCACTGGCCCGCGAGGTCGTGCGCCGGCTTCCCGACCTGCAGGTCGTCGGCATCACCGGGTCGTCGGGCAAGACGAGCACCAAGGACCTGCTCGGCACCGTGCTCTCCACGGCCGGCCCCACGGTTGCCCCGGTCGGGTCCTACAACTCCGAGGTCGGGGTGCCCCTCACGGTGTGCCGCGTCGTCGCCGGCACCCGGTTCCTCGTGGTCGAGATGGGTGCCCGCGGGATCGGCCACGTGGAGTACCTCACGCGGATGGCGCCCCCACGGATCGGGGTCGTGCTCAACGTGGGCACGGCGCACGTCGGGGAGTTCGGGTCACGTGCAGCGATCGCGACGGCGAAGTCCGAGCTCGTCGCGGCACTGCCGGCCGACGGCCTCGCCGTGCTCAACGCCGACGACCGCGCGGTGCGGGCGATGGCGGCCTCCACCACCGCTCGTGTCGTCCTCGTCGGGGAGGCGGACGACGCCCACGTGCGCGCCAGCGAGGTCACCCTCGACGACGGGGGCCGGCCCTCGTTCACGGTGCGCACCCCGTCCGGCACCCGCGCCGTTCACCTCGGGCTCGTGGGCCGCCACCACGTGGGCAACGCGCTGTCCGTGATCGCGGTCGCCACCGAGCTCGGCATGCCGCTCGACGCGGTGTGCGCGGCCCTCGAGGCGGCACGCCCGGTGAGCCGCTGGCGGATGGAGGTCGTCGAGCGGGCCGACGGCGTGACCCTGGTCAACGACGCCTACAACGCCAACCCCGACTCGATGCACGCCGCCCTCACCGCCCTCGCGCGCATGGGGCGCGGTCGACGCACCTGGGCCGTGCTCGGCACGATGCTCGAGCTGGGGCCGGAGTCGGACGCCCTGCACGCGGAGGTCGGCGCCGACGTCGTCGACCACGGTGTCGGCGAGCTGCTCGTCGTCGGCGACGCGGCGGCATCCCTCGCGGTGGGGGCTCGTCGTCGCGCAACGCCCGGCGAGGTGGGGGTCGGTGCCACCACCCTGCCGGACGGTGCGCACACCCGAGTACGCACCGTCCCTGACGCGGATGCCGCGGAGGCGCTGTTGCGCGACGAGCTGCGCCCCGGAGACGTCGTGCTGTTCAAGTCCAGCCGCGACGCGGGACTACGGTTGCTCGGTGACCGACTGGCGCAGGGCGAGGAGCTGACGTGAGGGCTGTGCTCATCGCTGGCGTCGTGTCACTCGTCATCGCACTCCTCGGCACCCCGCTGTTGATCCGTTTCCTCGTGCGCAAGGGCTATGGCCAGTTCATCCGCGACGACGGTCCGACCAGCCACCACACCAAGCGCGGCACCCCGACGATGGGCGGTGCGGTCATCGTGCTGAGCTCGCTCATCGCCTACGGGGTGGCGCATCTGGTCACCGGCCAGCGCCCCACCGTGAGCGGCCTGCTCGTGCTGTTCCTCATGACCGGACTCGGCTTCGTCGGCTTCCTCGACGACTTCATCAAGATCAGGAACCAGCGCAGCCTGGGCCTGCGCTCCGGTGAGAAGCTGGCCGGGCAGACGCTCGTCGCGGTGGTCTTCGCGATCCTGGCCCTGCAGTTCCCCAACGACGCCTTCCGCACCCCGGCATCGACCTCGATCTCGTTCGTGCGCGACACGAGCCTGGACCTGGCCTTCGCCGGGCCCCTCATCGGCGTCATCCTCTTCGTCATCTGGGCCAACATCATCGTCGCCGGTACGTCGAACGGCGTGAACCTCACCGACGGCCTCGACGGCCTCGCGACCGGTGCCTCCGTCATGGTGTTCGCGGCCTACGTGCTCATCGGCATCTGGCAGTTCAACCAGAACTGCCAGTGGAACCCGGGCACCAAGTGCTACGAGGTCCGTGACCCCCACGACCTCGCGATCGTCGCGGCCTGCGGCATGGGGGCCTGCTTCGGGTTCCTGTGGTGGAACGCCTCACCCGCCAAGATCTTCATGGGCGACACCGGGTCCCTGGCCCTCGGCGGTGGGCTCGCCGGCCTGGCGATCCTCACCCGCACCGAGCTGCTCATCGTCATCCTCGGCGGCCTGTTCGTCACGATCACCCTCTCGGTCATCATCCAGGTCGCCAGCTTCAAGACGACCGGCAAACGGGTGTTCCGCATGGCGCCCCTGCAACACCACTTCGAGCTGCTCGGCTGGCAGGAGGTCACGATCGTCATCAGGTTCTGGATCGTCGCCGGGCTCTTCGTCGCGCTCGGGCTCGGGTTGTTCTACGCCGAATGGGTCGTGGGCGCAGGATGAGCGACCGGCTCTCCGCCCTGACCCACCGTGACGCGCCCTGGGCAGGCCTGCACGTCCTGGTCACCGGTCTGGGCGTCAGTGGCTTCGCCGCGGCCGACGCCCTCCTCGAACGCGGCGCCCACGTCCTCGTCGTCGACGGCGCCGAGCCCAGCGGGGTGCTCGCCGAGCGCGCCGGGATCCTCGACATCCTCGGTGCCGAGCTCGCCTTCGGCCCCGAGGCGGTGGGCCGGATGCCGGA
This sequence comes from Ornithinibacter sp., assembly GCA_035458265.1. Lineage (GTDB taxonomy): Bacteria > Actinomycetota > Actinomycetes > Actinomycetales > Dermatophilaceae > Fodinibacter. The sequence continues at coordinate 4,401 of DATIAB010000126.1, forward strand.
CGCGCCGTTGGACCTCGTCGTCACCTCCCCGGGGTGGCGCCCCGACCAGCCGCTGCTCTCGGCGGCCGCTGCGGCGGGCATCCCCGTGTGGGGGGAGGTCGAGCTCGCGTGGCGGATGCGCCCTGAGCACGGTGCCGCCCCGTGGCTCACGGTGACCGGCACGAACGGCAAGACCACGACCGTGCAGATGCTCACCTCGATCCTGCGGGCCGCCGGTCTGCGCGCGTGCAGCGCCGGCAACGTCGGAACCCCGATCCTCGAGGCCGTGGTGCACCCAGAGCCGTTCGACGTCATCGCCGTCGAGCTGTCCAGCTTCCAGCTGCACTGGTCACACTCGCTCGCGCCGCAGGCCTCGGCCTGCCTCAACGTCGCCCCCGACCACGTCGACTGGCACGGCTCGCTCGAGGAGTACGCGCTGGCCAAGGGCAAGGTCTACGCGAACACCGAGCGCGCCTGTGTCTACAACGTGCAGGACGAGCAGACGCGGCGACTGGTCGAGGAGGCCGAGGTCCAGGACGGATGCCGCGCCATCGGCTTCACGCTCGGGGTACCGGGGCTCTCCGAGGTCGGCCTCGTCGGTGACGTCCTCGCCGACCGGGCCTTCGTCGAGCAGCGGCGCACCTCGGCGGCCGAGCTCGCCACGCTCGACGACCTCGCCGCGGGCGGCCCGAGCCCGGCACCCCACCTCGTCGCCAACGCCCTCGCGGCGGCCGCCCTCGCCCGCGCCCACGGCGTGCCATCGGGCGCGGTCCGCGCCGGGCTGCGCGCCTTCGTCCCCGAGCCGCACCGCATCGCCGAGGTCGCCACCGTGGCCGGCATCCGCTTCGTCGACGACTCCAAGGCGACCAACCCCCACGCCGCACGCGCGAGCCTGACGGCCTACGAGCACGTCGTGTGGGTGGCCGGCGGCCTGCTCAAGGGGGCCGACGTCGACGACCTCGTCGCTGCGGCGGCCGACCACCTGCGTGGTGTGGTGCTCATCGGCCGCGACCGGGCAGCCATTGCGCAGGCACTGGCCCGACACGCGCCCGATGTCCCCGTGGTCGACATCGACCGCACCGACACTGGTGCCATGGACCTGGTGGTGAGGGAGGCCCGTGCGCTCGCGCACGCGGGAGACGTCGTGCTCCTCGCGCCCGCTGCCGCCTCCATGGACATGTTCACGGACTACGGCGCTCGCGGTGACGCCTTCGTCGGCGCAGTCGACCGGCTCGCCGCGGGGGAGTAGCCGTGAGCAGCGCGACCGCACCGGCCCGCGCGAGGGGCGCCCGCGCCAGGGCGGGCGAGAACCCCACCACGCACGGCGGAGGCTGGTGGGGGCGTTTCGAGTCGCCCGTCACGACCTACTACCTGCTCGTCGGCGTCACGACGGCACTCGTCGTCTTCGGCCTCATCATGGTGCTCTCGGCCTCGGCCATCGTGAGCATCCAGAACACCGACGGTGCCTCCGCCTACTCGATCTTCATCAGCCAGGCCGTGTTCGCCGCCATCGGCGGGGTCGCGCTGATCGTCGCCTCGAGGCTCCCGATGCGGTCCTGGCGCGCCCTGGCCCTCCCGATCCTGGTCGTCGGGTTCGCCCTCCAGGTCCTCGTGCTGCTCACGGGTGAGAACGTCAACGGCAACCAGAACTGGCTCAAGGTCGGCCCGGTGACAGTGCAGCCCTCCGAGATCATCAAGCTGGGCCTCGTGCTCGTCGGCGCGGTCGTGCTGTCCACGAAACGCAAGCACCTGCACTCCTTCACCCACGTCGTCGTGCCGTACCTCCTGCCCGTCGTGCTGGTGAGTGTCGGGGCGGTCGCCCTCGGCCACGACCTCGGCACGGTCCTCATCCTCGGAGCCATCGTCGCCGGGGTGCTCTTCGCAGCCGGGATCCCCTTGCGCTGGTTCGCCTTCGCGGGCATCCCCTTCGTGGCCGTCGTCGCGTGGTTCGTCCTCAGCAGCGCCAACCGGCTGAGCCGCTTCGACGTCTGGCTCGGACGCGACACCAACGAGTTCGGCACCGCGCGCCAGCCGATCCACGGGCGCTACGCGCTCGCCGACGGGGGCTGGCTCGGTGTCGGCCTGGGGCAGAGCCGGGAGAAGTGGGGGCTGCTCTCGGAGCCGCACAACGACTTCATCTTCGCGATCATCGGGGAAGAGCTCGGCCTGCCCGGCTCGCTCGGGGTGCTGGCGCTGTTCGCGGCGCTGGCGCTGGCCTGCTACCGCCTCGTCACCCGCACCGACGACTTCTTCGTGCGGGTCGCGACGGCCGGCATCATGACGTGGATCATCATCCAGGCCCTCATCAACATCGGGGCCGTCATCAACCTGCTGCCCGTCATCGGTGTTCCGTTGCCACTGGTCTCCTCCGGTGGGTCGGCACTCATCACGACGATGTTCGCCCTCGGCATCCTGCTGTCGTTCGCTCGGGCCGAACCGGGCTGCTCCGAGGCGCTGTCGGCGCGCCCCTCGGCGATCCGGCGCACTCTGGCCGTGTTGCCCGACCTCGGCTGGCGGCGCAGGGCACGCACGTGACCGGCGCCGCCCTGCGGTCGGTGCTGCTCGCGGGGGGAGGCACTGCCGGGCACGTCTCGCCGCTGCTCGCCCTCGCCGACTGCCTGCGCCGCCGTGATCCCGATGTCGCAATCACCGCGCTCGGCACCGCGGCGGGCCTGGAGGCGCGCCTCGTTCCCGAGCGCGGCTATCGCATGCTGGAGGTCCCCAAGGTGCCCCTGCCGCGTCGCCCGTCCGGCGACCTGCTGCGCCTGCCACGCAACCTGCGTCGTGCCGTGCGTGCCGCCGAGGACGCGATCGAGAGCACCGGGGCGCAGGTCGTCGTCGGCTTCGGCGGGTACGTGTCGACGCCGGCCTACCTCGCGGCCCGTCGCCACGGCATCCCCATCGTCGTGCACGAGCAGAACGCGCGCGCCGGCATCGCCAACCGGTTGGGCGCCCGCTTCGCCGCCCGGGTGGGGGTGACCTTTCCCGGCACGGCGCTGCCGCGGGCGACCGTCACGGGGATGCCGCTGCGGCGAGAGATCGCGACCCTGGACCGGGCGGCGCACCGCGACGAGGCGCGCGCGCACTTCGGGCTGACCGATGCCCCGACGGTGCTCGTCACCGGTGGATCGCTCGGCGCGCAGCGCCTCAACGACGCCTTCGCGGGCGCGGCAGCGGGGCTGTCGACGCAGGGGGTCCAGGTGCTGCACGTCGCGGGGACGGGCAAGGACTTCGTGCCGCAGGGCACGACCGGTGCCCCCTACGTCGTCCTTGCCTACTGCGACCGCATGGACCTCGCCTACGCCGCCGCCGACCTCGTCGTGGCGCGCTCGGGCGCCAACACGGTCTGCGAGCTGACCGCCGTCGGGCTGCCGGCGGTCTACGTGCCCCTGCCGATCGGCAACGGTGAACAGCGACTCAACGCCTCGGCCGTCATCGCCGCCGGGGGTGGGCTGCTCGTCGACGACGCCGACGTGACCGCGCAGTGGGTCGACGCGGTCGTCGGCCCGCTCGCGCTCGACCCGGCGAGGCTCACGGCGATGGCCACGGCATCCGCCTCGGTGGGGGAGCGCGGCGGCGACGAGCTGCTCGCCGACCTGGTCCTGGCCGCAGCCGACGGCGCGCGTCCGGTGACGAGGAGCTGAGCCGTGGCGGCCCCCACCCCGCGCTTCGACGTCACCGCGCCCGCCGTGCCGCTCGCCGACCTCGGTCACGTGCACCTCATCGCCATCGGAGGCGCCGGCATGTCCGCGGTGGCCCGGCTGCTGCTCGCGCGCGGTGTGGCCGTGAGCGGATCGGATGCCGCGGACAGCCCGGCGCTGGAGGTGCTCCGCTCGCTCGGGGCGCGCGTGCACGTCGGTCACCACGCCGACCACCTGACCGGTGTCGACACGGTGGTCGTGTCGTCCGCGATCCGTGACGAGAACGTCGAGCTCGCCACGGCTCGCGCCCGTGGGCTGCGGGTGCTGCACCGCTCCCAGGCGCTGGCCTCCCTCATGGCGGGCTACCGACGCGTTGCGGTTGCCGGTGCGAACGGTAAGACCACGACGACGTCGATGCTCGTCGTGGCCCTGGAGGCAGCCGGCGCGGACCCGTCCTTCGCGTCCGGCGCCGAGATCGCCCAGCTCGACACCAACGCGGCAATCGGTGGTGGGTCGGCGTTCGTGGTCGAGGCCGACGAGAGCGACGGCTCCTTCCTCGCCTACCGGCCCGACATCGCTGTCGTCACGAACGTGCAGCCGGACCACCTCGACCACTACGGCACCGCCGAGCGGGTGGAGCAGGCATACGCCGAGTTCGTCTCCACCGTGCCCGCCGACGGGCTCGTCGTCGCATGCTGGGACGACCCCGGGTCGCGTCGACTCGCGACGGCGGTCCGCGAACAGGGCCGCCGTGTCGTGACCTACGGCTACCAGCCGGGCTCGGACCTGCAGGTGCTGGACACCGAGCCCGACGGGTTGGGCACCCGGTCGCGGTTCGTCCTGGCCGGCGTCGAGCACGTCCTCGATCTCGAGGTTCCCGGCGAGCACAACGTCATGGACGCATGCGCTGCCCACCTCGCTGCGGTCGCGGGGCTCGGGGCCGACCCGGATGCCGTGCTCGTGGGCCTGGCCGGCTTCGCCGGCGCCCGGCGACGCTTCGAGGTGCGCGGGGAAGTGGGGGGCGTCACCGTCGTCGACGACTACGCGCACAACGCCCCGAAGGTCGCGGCCGTCGTCGGCACGGCGGCCGAGCTCGTGCGCCGCGCCGGCGCCGGGTCGCTGCGGGTCATCTTCCAACCGCACCTGTACTCCAGGACCCGGGACTTCGCGGTCGACTTCGCCGCTGCCCTGGCACCCGCGGACCAGGTGGTTCTCCTCGACGTCTACGGCGCCCGCGAGGCACCGGTCGAGGGGATCAGCTCAGCATTGATCGGCGACCCGCTGGCGGGGATGCCGGGGGAGCGGACGCTGGTCGTGGGGCCCTCGCGAGCGGATGCCGTCGCGGCAGTCGTCGATGCCGCCGGCCCGGGCGACCTCGTTCTCGTCGTCGGTGCGGGCGACGTCACCGCCCTGGCACCCCTCGTGCTGGAGGCCCTGCGGGCCAGGAGCGGTGGTGAGGCGTCGTGAGCCTTCGCACCGAACGGCGCTCCGGTGGGTCCGCGACGGCGTCGTCCGCCGGCCGGTTCCGCGAACGTGCGCTGGCCAACCGCCGTCGGCCCTGGCGTCGAGCGCTCCTCGCGGTGGTCGCCGTCGGCGTCGCCGCAGGCCTGGTCTGGGTGCTCGGCTGGAGCAGCATCCTGGGGGTGTCCGACGTCGAGGTCTCCGGGGCGACGGGCGCCGAGGCCACCGCCGTCGCCGAGCTCGTGGGGGTGCCGGCCGGGACCCCGCTGGCCCGGGTGGACACCGATGCCGTGGCCCGGCGGGTGCGTGAGAGGGTCACCGTCGCCGAGGCCTCGGTCCGACGGGCGTGGCCGAGCACGCTGGCCGTCGACGTCGTGCTGCGAACGCCCGCGATCGTCGTGAAGAACCCTCAGGGTCAACTTGAGGTTGTGGATGCGGAGGGCATTGCCTTCGGCGTGGTGAAGGCGGCGCCGAAGGGTGTCCCGCTCGTCACGGCGCGCGGCTCGGAGGGTGCCACCCGCGAGGCGCTGCAGTCCGCACTCGCCCTCCTGACCGCCCTGCCGTCGGAGATGGTGACGGAGGTGTCCGGCATCACCGTGAGCAGTGCCAACCTCGTGACGTTCACCCTGGGCACGCGCACGGTGGTCTGGGGGAGTGGTGAGGAGTCCGAGCGCAAGGTCGCCATCCTCACCGCGCTGCTCCCGACCACCGCCACGGTCATCGACGTCAGCGCCCCTGACACACCGGTGACCCGCTGACCGCCGGTCCGCCGTGCGTGGGACAGGTGTGACTGGTGGGGCTGGTGAGGCGTCTGACCATTCCCGTGGGAGGATTTCCTCAGGGGATGTCGCGACACGCCCGCCGCGTCTTTGCCTGAGGTCGAGGACCGACCTAGCGTCATGACATCGAACCGCACCAGAGTGTGACTGTCAACCTTACGTTGAGAGTTTTTCGAGTCGCAACCCCGAGTTCAACACCAGTGGAAGGCCCGCATCGTGGCAGCACCCCAGAACTACCTCGCCGTCATCAAGGTCGTCGGCATCGGCGGCGGCGGTGTCAACGCCATCAACCGGATGATCGAGGTCGGCCTCAAGGGCGTCGAGTTCATCGCGGTCAACACCGACGCGCAGGCGCTCCTCATGAGCGACGCCGACGTCAAGCTCGACGTCGGTCGTGAGCTCACCCGTGGGCTCGGAGCGGGCGCGGACCCCGAAGTCGGCAAGAAGGCGGCCGAGGACCACGCGGAGGAGATCGAGGAGGTCCTGCGTGGTGCCGACATGGTCTTCGTGACCGCGGGCGAGGGCGGCGGCACCGGCACCGGTGGCGCGCCCGTCGTGGCCCGCATCGCGCGAGGGCTCGGCGCACTGACCATCGGCGTGGTCACGCGACCCTTCACCTTCGAGGGCCGTCGTCGTGCCAACCAGGCCGAGACCGGCATCGCCCAGCTGCGCGAGGAGGTCGACACCCTCATCGTCATCCCGAACGACCGGCTGCTGTCGATCAGCGACCGCGGTGTCTCGATGCTCGACGCGTTCCGCAGCGCCGACCAGGTGCTGCTCTCCGGTGTCCAGGGCATCACGGACCTCATCACCACCCCCGGCCTGATCAACCTCGACTTCGCCGACGTGAAGTCGGTCATGCAGGGAGCGGGGTCGGCCCTCATGGGCATCGGCTCGGCACGCGGCGAGGACCGCGCGGTCCAGGCGGCCGAGCTCGCCATCTCCAGCCCGCTCCTCGAGGCCAGCATCGACGGTGCCCACGGGGTGCTGCTCTCCATCCAGGGCGGCAGCGACCTCGGGCTCTTCGAGATCAACGAGGCCGCCCGCCTCGTGCAGGAGGCCGCACACCCCGAGGCGAACATCATCTTCGGCGCCGTCATCGACGACGCCCTCGGCGACGAGGTCAGGGTCACGGTCATCGCGGCAGGGTTCGACGGCGGGGCCCCGGCGCGACGCGCCGACGACCGCGCCCTGGGGTCGGTGCAGGGGCGGTCCGTCCCGGCTGCCGCTCCGCCCGCGGCGAACCACCGTCCTGTTGCCGCGGCCGAGCCGGCTGTCGAGGTGGGCGCCGTCATGACCGAGCGCGTCGAGGCCGCTGCCGAGCCGGTCCGACCGGCCCAGCCCGTGGCGACGCAGACGCCGCCGCGCACGGTGACCTTCGACGAGCACGACGACCTGGACGTGCCCGACTTCCTCAAGTAGGCCGTTCCACGCAGTCAGCACCGCCATCTGGGGCGGGGCCGGATCATCCGGCCCCGCCCCAGCCGCGTGTCGGGACGCTGCTGAACTTCTCCGTCGTCCCAGTGGCCGCGGGGATGGTGAGCCAGGCCGGAGACATGTCTCCGCCGCGGGTGACCTTTTCCGACATCCCGGGGATGGCGGAGAAGTTCAGCGGGGGATGGGTCACCCGGCCCACCCGGCCCCGCGCCCCTGTCGTGGCTCTTCCGGGGTCTCCGGGGGCGGAGCCCCCGGACGTAGGGTTGGGGGGTGTTCGCCTGGCATGAGGACCGGTTCGACGTCGTTCGCGCGCTCACCGACCGCTCGGCGGGCGTGAGCACCGGCCCGTATGCCGGTCTCAACCTCGGCGCCCATGTCGACGACGACCCGGCGGCGGTGCGCGAGAACCGTCGCCTCCTGGAGCAGCGACTGGGCCGGCCGGTGGTGTACATGGACCAGTGCCACGGGGCCGGCGTCGTCGTCGTCGACTCCGTGCCGACAGTGCCGCCGGCGTGCGATGCGGTTGTCAGCCGCTCGGTCGACCTCGCCCTCGCCGTCCTCGTGGCCGACTGCGTCCCCGTCCTGCTGTCCGGGAACGGGGTCGTCGCCGCGGTCCACGCCGGCCGGCCGGGGCTGGTTGCCGGCGTCGTGCCGGCCACCCTCGCGGTCATGGCCGAGCTCGGCGCCGGACCTGTCGACGCCGTCGTCGGGCCCTCGGTCTGCGGCCGGTGCTACGAGGTGCCAGGGGTGATGCGCGAGGCGGCAGCCGCAGTGCAGCCGGTGGCGGCGACCGTGTCGTGGACGGGGACGCCGGCGGTCGACGTCGCGGCCGGCGTCGTGGCCCAGCTGCATGAAGGGGGCGTCGACGTGCGCTGGGTCCCGGGGTGCACCCGTGAGCGCCCCGACCTCTACTCCTACCGCCGCGACGGGGCGACCGGGCGGTTCGCCGGCGTCGTCGCGCGGAGCGACTCGTGAGCGCCGCTGCTGCAACCGACCGGCACGCCGAGCTGTCCGCCAGCCTCGCAGCCGTCCGCGACCGGGTCGACGAGGCGCGACGGGCCGCGGGGCGCACGGACGAGATCACCCTCGTCGTCGTCACGAAGTTCTTCCCGGCAAGCGACGTCGACGTGCTCGCAGACCTCGGGGTCACGGACATCGGCGAGAACCGCGACCAGGAGGCCTCGGCCAAGGTGTCGGTGCTGAGGCACCGCGACCGCCTGCGCGTCCACTTCATCGGGCAGCTCCAGAGCAACAAGGCGGGCTCGGTCGCGCGGTATGCCGACGTCGTGCAGTCCGTGGACCGGGCCAAGGTGGTGAGGGCTCTCGACCGGGCGGCCACGGCATCCGGCCGGGTCCTGGACGTCACGGTCCAGGTGGCCCTGTCCGAGACCGAGGGGCGAGGAGGGGCCCCCGTCGACCGGGCGCCGAGCCTCGCCGACCTCGTCGCAGAGTCGGGCTCGTTGCGTCTTCGCGGGGTGATGGCCGTGGCACCGCTCGGTGTCGACCCGCGCGCCGCCTTCGGCCGGCTGCGCGAGGTGCGCGACGGCATCCGACGCACCCACCCGGAAGCCACCTGGATGTCCGCCGGGATGAGTGGCGACCTCGAAGCCGCCGTTGCGGAGGGTGCGACACACCTGCGTGTCGGATCCGCAATCCTCGGATCTCGGCTGTCACACCGGTAACTTCGGTCACGATGGACGGCGCCGAACGGGCGGAGCCGACGACCAAGGAGCACTCAATGGCAGGCGCGCTGCGCAAGACGATGGTCTACCTGGGCCTCGCCGAGGACCAGGGTCGCTACGACGACGACTACGACGAGGCCTACGACGAACACGTCGACCCGGCCGACCACCACGAGCACACGCCGGAGCGCGCGGAGCGTCGCGGCGCCGAGGTCACGCACCTGCCCACCCGCCACTCCGTGGCGCACGTGGTGAGCAGCCCGGAGGTCGGTGGGCTCTCGCGGATCACGACGATCCACCCGCGCACGTACAACGAGGCCAAGACGGTCGGCGAGAACTTCCGCGACGGCATCCCCGTGATCATGAACCTCACGGACATGAGCGACGCCGATGCCAAGCGCCTCGTGGACTTCGCCGCCGGCCTCGTCTTCGGACTGCGTGGGTCGATCGAGCGGGTGACGTCCAAGGTGTTCCTGCTCTCGCCGGAGACCGTCGAGGTCAACGCCGAGGAGGGGCCGGTCGTCGCGACCGGCCGAGGCGTCTTCAACCAGAGCTGAGCACCCGTTGCGGGGATTCGCAGCCGCATCAGTCACACTCCTGCCATGAATGCGGTGCGCGATGTTCTCGGTTTCGTCGTCTTCCTGTACTTCCTCGTGCTCATCGGCCGGGTCGTCTTCGACTGGATCAGGATCTTCGCCAAGGAATGGCGTCCGCGCGGCGCCGCGCTCCTCGTGGCCGAACCGATCTACACCCTGACCGAGCCACCCCTGCGTGCCCTGCGCAAGGTCATCCCCCCGCTGCGTCTTGGTGGAGTCGCCCTCGACCTGTCGTTCATGGTGCTGTTCTTCGTCGTCTACCTCCTGCTCATCGTGCTCTGAGCCCTCCTGGTTGCGGTCTCGGCTGACACGGGTGCCCGGCAATCGCGTAGTCTGACAAGACCGGACCCTGACCCTTGGCGTTGCGCCGTGCGTGGATGCTGGGAAATGGGTCCCGACCCGATGTCCCCACACAGGAGTTGACCATGGCTC
>DATIAB010000127.1:0-6886 GCA_035458265.1 Ornithinibacter sp.
CGTGATCACGCCGCTTCGCCACCCACCCGGTGAGGGTGACGGTCTGGCCGGAGTGGGCGGCACGCAGGGTGCCGGCCTCGTGGGTGCGGAGCACGGTGGTCCTTCACGGGTCGGGATCGGGTTGCTGGTGGTGCAGGCGACAGCGATGCCGGGAGCCTGCATGCCGGGAGCCCGCAGGCCGGGAGCGTGCCGGCCGAAGGCGGCCGGAGGTCCCCGGCCCGGGCCAGTCTACGGAGGTCTGGCGCCGTGTCCGAACGGGTCACCGGGGCACCCCCCGAACCACCCCTTCGCGGACTCAGGAGCACTTCGCGCACTCAGGGCCGTATACGGCCCTGAGTCGGCGGACTGCTCCTGAGTCCACATCAGGGAGTGCGGGCCGGGAGCAGGCAGAGCTCGTTGCCCGAGGGATCGGCGACGACCTGCCAGGGCAGCTCCCCCCAGTCGTGGCTCAGCACCGACCCGCCGAGCGCAAGAACCCGCGCGAGCACGGCATCCGCGTCGTCCCCCTGCTCGAGGCGGATGTCGAGGTGGAACCGGTTCTTGGCCGCGGTCTTCGGTGCTGCCTGCGGGCAGAGCTCGAGCAGGGGTCCGCGGCCCGACGGGTGCCGCAGAGCGGCCGGCATCGACGACCGGACGGGCTCCCAGCCAGAGAGCTCGGCCCAGAAGGCGACGTCGCGCATTGGGTCCGAACTGTCCAGGGGCAGGGCGGCGACCGGGCCGGACGAGGCGTACTCAGGACGCTCCTCCATGACGCAGAACGGGTTGCCCTCGGGGTCTGCGAGCACGACCCACGGCACGTCGCCCTGCCCGATGTCGAGGTGGCGCGCCCCGAGTGCGAGGGCCTGCTCGACGACCTCGCCTGCCGCACCCCGCCCGAGAGGTCGAGGTGCAGGCGCAGCGGGTCCGTCGGCCGGTCGGGGACGCGCTGCACGCAGAGGTCGAGCACCGGGCCGCCGGTCACCGACAGCCGGGTCTCGAAGGCGTCCGGCTCCTCGAGCAGGGTCGCGCACCCCAGCAGCGCCTCCCAGAAGTGGCCCACGAGGTGGGGGTCGCGGGCATCGAGGCAGAAGTTCTCGAGGTACATGCCCCTGTGGTACCACGACTCTTCGTCGGGCACCGGGGCTCGATGTCGTGCGGTTCCGTGTCAGGCTGGAGGCCACCTGTCCCCGAGCGTGAGCCCCGCCGTGAAGCAGCCACTTCCCCGTCGCACCGCCCTGCGGACCGCCGCCGTCATCGTCGCCGGATCGGTCGGTGCCGCGTCGATCGCCGCCTGCACCGCCTCGCCGGAGGGCTCCGACGCTCCCGATGCCGACGAGGACGACGGGTCGCAGGGCCCCGACGCAGCCGGTTCGCTCGTCATCGCCGCCGACGAGCGCGCCGGCGTGGTGGATTCCACGACGTCGGCGCACGAGCAGTCCCTCGCCGCCTCGCAGGCCCTCCTGGACCGAGCCGCCGTCGTCGTCGTGGCCAGCACTGACGCGGACGTCACCGCCGCAGACACGCTGGCCCGTGACCTCGGCGTGCCAATGCTCGTGGCAGGGGCCGGGCTCACGACCGAGCTCGACCGCCTGCGGACACACACCGTGGTGCGACTCGGCGCGGCGAGCGGCCCGGACAGCGTCACGGCATCGGAAGGACGCACCGAGGTCGACGGTGCCGACACCGACGCGGTCGCTGCCCTACCCGGGCTCCCCCGGAGCCCGGTCGCTCACAGCGCACTCGTGCTGCTCCCCCCGGAAGGCACCCTGCCACCGGCCGTCGGGGCCACCGTGGCCGCGGCCGGTGCCGATCGGATCACGGTGCGGGACAGCGATCCACGGCTGACCCCCGACGCCTTCGAGCCCCTGGCTGCCGGCACCGGCCCGACGCTCGGCCTGGGTGTCGAGCTCGGCCCCGCGGAGCGGCTCACCCAGCGGATACGCACGGTTCGGCGTGCGCCGCAGCTGCCGGCAGGTGGGTTCCTGCCGTTCCCGGGACGCCGCATGATCGCGCTCTACGGCCATCCCGACACCAACGCCCTCGGCATGCTCGGGGAGCAGCCGGCTGGGGATGCCGTCCGTCGGGCCCAGTCCCTGGCCGACGAGTACGCGGCCCTGAGCGACGAGCCCGTCATCCCCGCGTTCGAGCTGATCGCCAGCGTCGCCTCCGAGGCCGCGGGCGACGACGGCGACTACTCCCGGCGCACCCCGATCGAGCGGCTGCTGCCCTGGGTGGAGGCTGCGGAAGCGGCAGGGATCTACGTCGTCATCGACCTCCAGCCGGGGCGCACCGACTTCCTCACCCAGGCCGAGCACTACGAGCCGCTGCTGCGCCGGCCGTTCGTCGGCCTGGCGCTCGACCCGGAGTGGCGCCTGAAGCCCGGGCAGAGGCACCTGAGGCAGATCGGGTCGGTCGCCATCGACGAGGTGAACCGGGTGGGGGCCTGGCTGGCAGCACTCGTGCGCGAGCACGACCTGCCGCCCAAGGTGCTGACCCTCCACCAGTTCCGACCGTCGATGATCCCCGGCCGCGAGCGGCTCGACACCTCGCTCGACGAGGTCCAGTGGCTCGTGCACGCTGATGGTCAGGGCGGTCAGGGCGACAAGCAGGCGACCTGGAGGAGGCTCATGCGCGACCTTCCCGCGGGAGTCTGGCTCGGATGGAAGAACTTCGAGGACGAGGACCTGCCGATGCTCACGCCGGAGCAGACGATGTCGCAGGTGAGCCCGACCCCGTGGTTCGTGTCCTACCAGTAGGGCGACCCGAGCGCGGCACCGACGCCGAGGTTCACTCGACCACGAGATCGTCCCCGTCGACCGTGACCGTGCCCCGGCGGAGCGGCCAGGCCTTCGTGAGGGCGACGAATGCTGCGCCGAGCCCGGGGATCCTGGCGAACACCCCCTGAGGTCCGCGCGTCATCCCTCCGGTGCTCACGTCGTACGTCGCCTGGTGCCAGGGACAGACGAGGCAGCCGTCTGCGTCGATGGTGCCCTCGGCGAGGTCGGCGCGCAGGTGTCGGCACTTCCGGCTGACGGCGAAGTACTCGCCGTTGTTGCCGACGGCGTAGTGCCCCGATCCGGTGACCGAAAAAGGCGGCACTTCGCCAGCAGGGACTCGCGCCGTGGTCATGACCACGCCCTTCTCGAGTGGTTGTCGGTATCCGCCGGGCGGCGGGCCGGCCGTCCTCGGCCCGTCATCGCCCGAGCACCTCGCGCTCGCCCGGGTCGCGGGCCGGGTCGTGACCGGGCAGGGCGTCGAATGCCCAGTCCGATCGCTTCCACTCCGGAACCGGCGTGAGGCAGTCGGCGTTGGGGACGAACCGCGACCGCCGCACGAGCTCGTAGCGGTGGATGTAGCGCGGGCAGTTCGGGTACACGGCGCGGGCCCGGACCCGGACGACGAACTGGGCCTCCGGGTGGTCCCCCAGAAGGGGGTCGTCGAGGTCGATCGTGGCCGTGCCCTCCAGCCGCATCCGGTGCCCGCGCTCGAAGTCGATGAACAGCATCCCGACGTCCGAGTGGACCAGCACGTTGCCGGCGGAGAGGTACATCCCGTTCCCGTCGTAGCTCGGGAAGGCGAGGGTGTGGGCGTCGAGGACGCGCACGAAGCCCGGCTCGCCGCCCTTGTAGGAGCACGTGGGTCGTCCCTGCGCATCGGCCGTCGCGAGGAAGAACATGTCGCGGCCCTCGATGAACGCACGGTCGCCGTCGCTGATCGTGTCGCTCACGAGCAGGTCGTCGATCCGGTCGGCGAGCGCGCGCGTGTCGAAATGGTCCTGGAGGGACCGGTTGCCGCCGTGGAAGCCGGAGCCCATCTGTTCCTCCTCTCGGGGGCAGGCCGCCTCCGGACGCGTCGCCGTCCGCGGGGGCTACGGCAGGCTGGGCTTGGCCGGCGTGACGAGCCACTCCTCGAAGAAGGCGTCGAGGTCCTGTCCGGAGACCTCCTCGTAGACGGCCTGGAAGTCGGCCGTGGTCGCCGTGCTGTCGTCGTAGCGCTCGACCCAGGTCTGCGCGCCCTCGAAGAACGCGTCGTCACCGACGGTCAGCCGCAGTGCGTGCAGCGTGGCGGCACCGCGGTCGTAGACAGGGTCCAGGAACAGCCCCAGTGGCCCGGGGTCTGCGATGACGATGTCCCAGAACCCGTCGCCGGCAGGGATGGACATCACGTCGTCGAAGCTCTCCTGCGCGGTGGCGCCGCCGTCGTGCTCCTCCCACAGCCACGACGCGTACGTGGCCCAGCCCTCGTTGAGCCAGATGTGCTGCCAGCGTTGCGGACTCACCGCGTTCCCGAGCCACTGGTGGGCGAGCTCATGAGCAACCGTGCCCTCCCTCGCGATGCGCGAGTAGACCGGTCGGGTCTGCGTCTCGAGGGCGTAGCCGACGGAGTCGTCGTCGACGATGGACCCGTACGAGGTGAACGGGTAAGGGCCGAACAGGTCCGCGAAGTAGTCGATCATCTCCGGCTGCTTGGCCAGGCTCGCCTCGGTGATGGAGAGGCTGCCCGCGGTGAGACCGTCGTCGATGGCGTCGATGATCGGCAGCCCCGCGGACGTTTCGGAGAACCGCAGGTCGTAGTCACCCACCGACGCGGTCGTGAGGTAGCTCGCCTGCTGGTCGGGCGCGTCCCAGTACCACGTCGTCCTGCCGGCAACCGTCACCGGATCCCCCGCGGGCAGACCGTTGGCCACGGCGACCTTGCCCTCGGGCACGGTGATCGCGAAGGAGTATGTCGCCTTGTCGGTGGGGTGGTCGCTCACCGGGTACCACGTCATCGAGCCCTCGGGCTCACCCACCACCATGGCCCCGTCGCGCGTCGTCACCCAGCCGTACAGCGCTCCCTCGATGTCCAGAGGTCTGGTGGTCATCCCGGAGTACGTGATCTCCAGCTCGACGGTCTGGCCCTTCATGAGCTTGGGCCGCGGCTGCACGGTGAGCTCCCACCGACGCTCCGCGTCGTCCTGGACGTGCCAGTAGGCCGCACCGTCGACCTCGGCGCCGGGCGCGGGCGGCGCGATGCCGGTCGCCGGCCTGCCGTCGACCGTCAGCGCCGAGACCGTCATGCCCCGCAGGTCGAGGTTGAAGCGGTCGAGGTCCTGCCTGGCGGTCAGCTCGATCGTCGCCACGCCCTCGAGCGTCCCCTCCACCGGTGCAGGGGCGGCGGCAGGAGGGGTGTAGTCGATGTCGAGGTCGTAGTGCTGGACGTCGTAGCCGCCGTTGCCCGAATACGGGAAGTACGAGTCGCCCACGCCCGCCGAGCCTGCCGTGAAGCGAGGCTTGCCGGGGTCGCCCGGGGCCGCTGCCGCGAGACCGGCCAGACTCACGAGGCTGACGACGCCGACGGCCGTGGCCAGCCCGCGCGCAACGCTGCTGCGTGACATGCGCATGTTTCCTCCAAGGTCGTGGACGGTCCGAGTATGGCAGTGCGAGCGACGTCAGAACAGGCCCGCCGAGTCTTCCTCGCGCTATCCCGGCGGCTCGGCCTCCAGGTAGACCCAGCGAGCACCGCGCCGCACGAAGCGGCTGCGTTCGTGCAGCTCGCCGCGGCGTACCGGGCCGTCGTCGGCGCTGACCCAGCGCGCCCGGAACTCCACGACGCCCTCCGCATCCTCGGGGCCGCCGGCGACGACATCGAGGACGGCCAGGCCCTCCCAGCGGACGCGGGGGTCCGGGTCGGCGTCGTCGGTGCGGGTGCGCGGGTGCCAGGTGCGGAACAGGTGGTCCCCGTCGCCGAGCACGTATGCCGTGTAGCGCGAGCGCATCAGCGACTCGGCGGTGGGTGCCGGGTGCTCCCCCATGAGCACCGGGCCGCAGCAGGTGGTGAGCACGGCTCCGACCGGAACCCCACCGCACGGGCAGGTCATCCCCGACGGTGACCGGCGCTCCGTGGGCGCGGCGCCGAAGGCCGAGTCGCTCATCCCCGGCGCTGCGGGCGCGTCGGCCACGGCTCGTCCACGGATCTCGTTCCCGCCCAGCCCTGCTCGCGAAGTCGGGCAGCCGCCAGCGCCGCAACCATGAGGGTTCCGTTGTGGACGTCACCGGCGAGAACGGCGTCGACGACCTCGGCGAGCGGCACGAGACGAACCGGCATCCCCAGCTCTTCACCGTCACGCTCGTGGTGACGTTCCTCGGGGACCGGCGTAAGCCCGCGGGCGAGGAAGACCCGCACGGACTCGCTGGAGCCGCCCGAGCTCGTGTAGTGGTCGAGGAGGAGGTGCCACTCCTGCGCCTCGAGGTCGGTCTCCTCCATGAGCTCGCGGGCCGCCGTCAGGTGAGGGGGCTCACCGTCGACGTCGAGCAGGCCGGCGGGCAGCTCCCACTCGAAGGCGCCCACCGGGTGCCGGTACTGCTTGACGAGGACGACCCGATCCTGCTCGTCCAGCGCCAGGACCGCCACGGCGCCGCTGTGGTCGACGAAGTCGCGGGTGACCACGCCGCCCTCACCGAGGTCGACGTCCTCGGTGACGATGTTCCAGACGTGCCCTGTGAAGGCCCGCCGGGACGAACGCACGGGAAGGGGGTCGAGCCGGTCCTGAAGCCGTGCAGGTACCTGCACGGCCTCAGACATGTGCCTCGGCGGTCTCGTGGTGCCGGGGACGCTCGACCTCGACCAGCCGCGAGGCCCGCTGCGCCTCGATCGCCGCACCGATGAGCCCCGCGAACAGCGGGTGGGCCCGCGTCGGACGAGACTTGAACTCCGGGTGGGCCTGGGTGGCGACGTAGTAGGGGTGGACGTCGGCGGGCAGCTCGACGAACTCGACGAGCCCGAACTCGGGGTGGGTGCCACTGAAGACCAGGCCGGACTCCTCGAGCGCCTGGCGGTACTCGTTGTTCACCTCGTAGCGGTGTCGGTGCCGCTCGTCGGCGAAGGTCGCCCCGTACGCAGCAGCCACCACCGAACCCTCGCGCAG
>DATIAB010000128.1:0-13813 GCA_035458265.1 Ornithinibacter sp.
GGCAACCCCCGTGCTGACCGGCGACGGTGTGCGCCACCTCGCCACGTTCTGACCCGAGACCAGCTCGTCGAGATCGTCCGGGCGTTGCCCGACCGGACGACCGCACAGGGGCGAGGCTGCCATTGCCCTGTCGAGCACCACGGCTGACCGCTCGAACAGAGATGGGCAGGGCCCGGGTTCGTACGCCAGCGACGGATCGCCCGAGAGGCGGAAGCACTCCCGTCATCCATCGCACCTGGGCCCACCACTGCTTCGGGGAGGTCCTGACGAAGTGAGGCGCGCAGTGTCAAGATGTCCGAGTGGTGTCAGACACTCGAATGGTGGCTCTGGGATTCGGCAAGTTCGCGCGTGCAGACCGCATCTTCGCTCTCGAGCGAATCAGCGGCGAGGAACGCGGTGATGGCCGCCGCACCCGGGTCTGGATCGATGGAGTCGCCGAGCCGTTGGTCGCCTCGAGGACCGAGGGCACGATCCTTCGTGACATGGGGCAGGAGGCCGCCATCGTCGGGCCTGAGCTCGAAGAGGCGTTGGACCTCGCGGCGCGGCTGGCGGCAGCAGCGGATGCCGGCCGGGTGGACCTGGGTGACCTCGGTCGTCGGGCGCGACGGCTACTGGCCTCGACGACGGAGCCTTCCTCGCCATAGCCGCGCGTCGACCAGGTGGGCGAGCCCGAGGGTGACCCCGTCGAGCTGCCGCACGGTGGACGTGGCGACCGGCTAGCGTGAGGGGATGAGGCCGGGAGGCGGGCAGACGACCGGGTCGATGCCCACCTGGCGCTATTCCATCGGGATGTTCGGCCTGGCAATCCCCATCAACACGATCCGGGTCTGCACCCTGCTGTTCTACGTGGACATCCTCGGGCTCGACGTCCGAGCCTACGGCACGGTGATGGCCGTGTACGCCGTGCTGGATGCGATCGACAACCCGATCCTGGGACACCTGTCGGACCGCACGCGCAGCCGTTGGGGGCGCCGGCGGCCGTGGCTCGTGGTGGGGGCAGTGGTCCTGGGAGCCGGCCTCGTGGGGTTCTTCTGCGCCCCGAGCACCCTGGACGGGTTGGCCCTCGTGGCGTGGTTCGCGTTCTTCGCGATTCTGTGCGAGGCCGCGGACTCGATGTACGCGGCGAACTACAACGCCCTCCTGCCCGAGCTCTTCGCGACGGAGCATCAACGGGCCGTGGCCAACTCCCTGCGCCAGGCATTCCAGCTGCTCGCATTCGCGATCGCGCTGGCCGCCACCCCTGTTCTCACGACCACGGTGTTCGGCTCGGAGGACTCCCCGCAGGGGTTCCGGGTCACCGCGATCCTGTATGCGGTCCTCGCGGTCGCAGCCATGCTGTTCATGGCACTCAACGTCCGCGAGGACCCTGCGCGTGTCATCGAGAACCACAGCGGTTTCCGGACCGGCATCGGTGTCATCGCCCGCAACCCCCAGTTCTGGCTGGTGGGCATCGCCACCGCCTGCTACCTCGTCCCCCTCGCGTTCGTCCTCGCCGGGGTCCAGCTGTACGTGAAGTACTCACTCGGCCTGCCCGTCGCGAACACGCTGTGGCTGATCGGGTCGTCGATCGCGATCGCCGCTGCCGGACTGCCTGCGTGGACGGCGCTCGTGCGACGACGAGGTGCGCCGTTCGCGTGGCGGATCGCCTTCGTGTTCCTCGCCTGCGGGTTCGTGCCGTTCTACTTCGCCACCTCCTTGATGACGGCGATGGCCGGCCTCGGGATCGTGGCCCTCGGCTGGTCCGGGTTGCTCGCGACGAACGACCTCATCCAGGCGCGGGTCGTCGACGACGACGTCCGTCGCCACGGGCAGCACCGTGAAGGTCTGTTCCTGTCCGCCTTCGGGATATTCAGCCGACTCACCGGCGCGACCGCCGGTCTCGGGCTGGGCTCCCTGGGACTCCTGTTCGGCTACTACTCGGGGGACGAACCGGGACCCGACCCGGGTACGGCCTTCAGGGTGGCGGTGACCGTGTACCCGTTCGTCATCGCCGTGCTCGGCGTCGTCCTCAGCTTCCTCATCCGCGTCCCCGACGCGGGAGCGGAGGTTGGTCAGGGACTACTGGACCTCGATCGCCCTGTGCCTGCCGTGGATTGAGGAGATGACGGCGCCACCAGCTGGGTGAACGCCCCGAGGCGACGAGGGAGCTCTGGCGTCATCCGGCCGCGCTGCTGCCGAGCAGCACCACGTGGACGAACCAGGCAACTCCGTCGTCGTGTCCTTCGTAACGGTGGAGCACGGAGCACCCTGCGGCCTCGTAGAGCGCCGCCCACCCCTCGAAGCCGTCCGGTGGAATGCCTTGGCCACTGGCCACCTGCACCAGGTCCTGAAGATGCGAATGCCGGAAGTCGCCCCCGTGACTCGTGCCGAGCCGGCCGTAGTAGTCCTCGACGAACAGCAGGCGGCCGGCGAAGACGTCCCGGATGGTGGCGACCACCTCGGTGGCTGCGGCGGGACCATCCGCGAAGAACTCGTTGAGCAGGGAGCGGGCGTGCAGCGCCGCCTCGTCGAAGCCGACCCGGGGCACGAGCGTGGCGAGTTGATGCACCCCGCCTCTCACGAACTGCACCTGGTCCGCGACTCCGGCCTCGTGCGCTCTCGCCTGTGCTGCCTCGACCATCGAGCTGTTCACATCGATGCCCCACCCGCGAAAGGTGGGATCGGCACGGGCCAGCTCGATCAGCACTGAGCCGGCTCCGCAACCGAGATCGACGAGCCCCTCGACTGGCCACGCCCGGATGATCCGTGCCGTCAGACTCGGGTGCGCCGAGGTTCGCCGCGCGAACGCGTTGGCCAGTGCTGCTGCGTCGACGCCGATACCCGAGCTCAGCGCCGTGGAGGTGGGACGACCCAGCGAGGACACAGCCGGCCCGTAGGCACGCATGAACTTGTCGAGCTGGAAGCCCAGGCTGTTGTAGGTGCGGTACCGCGCCGCGAGCTGGAACCGTTCCGCGTCGAGGGCCACCACGATGGACGTCGTCGCCGCGAGGAAGTCCAGCGCGCCACGGATCATGTCCTTGTCGCCGGACAGGACCGCCGCGATCTCGCTGGGATGTCGGGGCTCCGCGAGGAGGTCGAGGGCGTCGCGATCCTGAAGCGTCATCAGCAGGTCGACGGCGAAGGCGCCTCCGACGATGTCGTAGATGTCCCCGGTCAACGATGTGTCGCCAGTGGTGCACGCCCCGTGGGGACGATGGGAACGGGAGCGAGCACGCCGATCTCGAGCAGGTGGTCGAGCAGGATGTCGAACTCGGGGACAGCTGCGGCCCGGAGGGACAACGCCGCGGTCAGCTCATCGCGCGTCGTCGGCGTCGCCAGGGACTCGAGCAGGCCGGTCGCGTCCGCGGAGACCGCGATGGTGCGAACCTGCTCTCCGGTCGGGCTGGGGACGATGACGTAGTCGCCGATGACTCCCCGCAGCCTTGCGGGTACCTCGGTGGCCTCCGGGCGGTCTGCCGCCCCCAGCAGCTCGAGAATTGCGGGGCAGTCGTGCAGGCCCACCAGGAGCGCCGCGCGTGGTGACACCATCAGCGTCTGACCGGCCCTGGATGTCGGTGCAGGTCGATCGGGAAGTGGCTGGAAGTGGTTGGTCACGAACTGCCGCTCGGGCGCGGTGGCCGCCAGCATGTACCGCAGCAGGGAGGTGAGGTAGTCGTGACGGCCCCAGGCGTCCGTGGCGAAGCGGATGACGAGATCGTCACCGGGTTCCACGTCCGGGGCCTCGGTCCGCCACCAGTCGTACACCCGCTGGAAGAACGCAGCCAGCGAGGCGTCGGCGAACCGACCGAGGAGGTGACGCTGGAGCGGCATGGTGAGCCGGTAGAGCAGCGGGTGGATGCCGGTGACGAGGACGTTTCGCTCCCGTGGCACGGTACTGCGGTAGTAGTGGTGGTTGACGAACACCTCGGCATCACCGGCCATGATCGTGTCGTCGCCGTGTTCGAGGGCGGGCAGGTTGAAGTCCGAGACGTGACCGTCCCACTCGAGCGTGTCGCGGAACTCGTCCAGCAGCGCGGTTCCCGGCTCGGGAGTCAGCAGGTGGAGCTGGATCACGACGCTGTCGGGCTCGCGAATCCACTCGGCGCCGATGAGGTCAAGGGTGTCGTCCTGGTCGGCCTGCGTCTCCTGCGGATACCCGGTGATGAAGGACGTCGTGGCCTCGATCCCGACGGCGCGCGTCGCCTCCAGCGTCGGCCAGAACAGGTCGAGGTCCAGGCGCTTGGACACGGCCGCCTGCATCCTGCGTGACCCCGTCTCGACGCCGTAGTAGATCGACCGGCACCCAGCCTCTGACATGCGGCGCAGGAGGTGGGGGTCGACGCAGTCCATGCGCGCCGAGCAGCTCCAGGTGAAGCCGAGGTCCGCGACTCCCTCGCAGAACTCCAGCACCTTCGCCTTGTTCACCGTGAACAGGTCGTGGGTGAGGGCGAAGTGGGTGATGCCGTAGGCCTCGTTCAACCTGGTCAGCTCCGCGCACAGACGCTCGGTCGAGTGCAGCCGATAGCGGCGCCCGAAGAATGACGCGGTCGAGCAGAACGTACACGCGAACGGACATCCTCGACCGGCCTCCACGCGAAGGACGTCGAGATGGAGGTCGGCGATGGGGTAGGCGGAGTAGTCCGGGACCGGAAGCACGCTCAGGTCCGCGATGGTGGGGCCGTCGGGCCGATGGATGATCTCGTCACCCCGGCGGTAGGTGATCCCCTCGAGGGCGCCCAGATCACGCGCGCCGAGGGTGTCGAGCAGGGGACCCAGAGTGAGCTCGGCCTCGCCGCGGACGATCACGTCGAACTGGCCGTACCGACGCAGGATCGGCTCGTCGAGGATGCTCGCGTGCGGACCACCGAGCAGGACGGGGAGGTCGGGCCGCTCGCGCTTCAGGTGTTCGGCGATTCGGGCGGTCCCGATGAAGTTGCACCCGAGGCTCGTCAGGCCGACCACGTCGGCTCCGGTGGAGAGGACCTCGTCCGCCAGCGCTTCGTACATCGTGTCGTCGAAGTGGACGCTACCTCGCCTCAGGGACAGCTTGGGGTCCACCAGGTGCCCCTCGTGGCCATCCTGTCGCAGCACTGAGAGGAGCGAGATGAGACCGAGGTGCGGCTGGGTGTCGAAGTGGTAGGTGTCCCCGCGTCGTTCCAGGAGCAGGTTGTCGACGAGCGTGACTTTCATCGGTGAACCTCCGAAGCGGGTTGGTCCGAGAGCCGGCCTTCCTTCAGCAGTCCGAGATCGACCGCAGCCCTGATGGCGGAGCCGATCGCGTCGCTTGTCAGCTGCGGATGCGCCTGCTGCAGGGCCTGGCGGAGCCCGTCGCCCGTCACGCCGGCGCCGATCCCGTCCAGGACGAGCGCGGTCACGCCGTCCACCTCGAGCACGCGGACCTCCGCAGGCCGTGGTCGACCCCAGAAGCACAGGAACGTCGAACGGGTGGGCACGTCCGCGAGGGACCCAGCGGCACGAACCACCGCCATGACCTGGGGCGGGTCGTGGTCGAAGCCAACCACGGTCACGACCCCGTCCGGCCGGATCAGCTCAATGGTGTCCTGAGGGGTCGTTCCTCCACAGGTGGCCATGCCGAGCTGGGTACGCCAGATCTCCCGCTCGTACCGGACGACGTCCAGGGCCGTCCAGGCGGCGGGGGACCAGTGCTCGCCCAACCACTGTTCGACGGCGTCGAGAAACCGGCCCACCCGGGCGATCCGGTCGGGGTTGCTGACACGGGCGCGAAGGAACTCCGCACGGTAGTCGGCAAAGAACTCCAGTTCCACCTCCAAGAGCTTCAGGCTCGCGCGCGTGTACCGGAAGTCCTCCCAGAGATCGTTGTGCTGCACCTTGGTGATGAGCCCGCCGAACAGGCGCAGGCGACGCAGGTCCAGGGCTTCGCCGTCGACCGTCAGGGGGGAGGAACCCTCACGAAGGTGCTCGTCGAGGAACCCGGGATCCAGCAGACATCGCGCGACCAGGGTTTCGGCTGTCGCGGGCCCACGCGTCCCCTGCGACGCCACCCTCGATGCCCCGCTCACGCCGGATGCGCTGTCGTCGTGGCGGGGCAGTGGACCACCGAGCGAACACGCTCGACCTCGCCGAGCAAGGCGTCGCGGGCGAACGAGCTCGACCAGTTGTACTCCAGGGTGACCGCCTGCACCCGGGCCTGCTCCACCACCCGGGCCAAGAGGTCGAGCTCAGCCTGCGGCGCTCGAGCTGCGTGGTTGTCCCAGTAGCCACCCTGCTGCTCGTCGACACCGGAAACGTGCACCTCGATGACGCGAGCGAGGGGAAAGGCCTCGAGATCTCTCAGCGGTTCGCGTCCGAGGGTCCTGGCCGTGATGTAGAAGTGGGCCAGGTCGAGCAGGAGCCCGACGTCGCAGCGGCGGCACAGCTCATCGATGAACTCCAGCTGCGACATGGTGGAGCCCGGCATCGTGAAATAGATGGGCGGGTTCTCGAGAATCAGCGGCACCGGCAACATGGCCTGGATCTCGCCGACGGCATCGATCACCCTCTGCAGCGACTGCTCGGTGAGCTGAGGGCTCACGGTGTAGCCGATGTTCCATGGCTCGCCCGGGGCATAGGCATCGGTGAGATCGCGCTCGTCGCGGTGAGCGGTGATGAATGACAGGTGCTCGCCCAGCCACGGGCTCTGCGTGCGGTCCAACCAGTCGACGACATCGTCCAGCACGCCCGGGGGCGGTTGGACCGAACCCGCGACCGACAGGCTGGCGCAGTGGAGAACGACGGGCTTGCTGGCGCACACCTCGGCGACCCCCGGGCTGAACCGCAGCAACTCGTACGGAATCTCGACGTAGTCGACCAGGTCGGGGTGCTCCTCGATCAGGAGCGGCGTCTGCTTGCTGTACGCCAGGCCGAGACGTGGTCCGGTGTTGTTCACCGGATCACCTCCTCAGTCGACCACCACCCCACCGTCCCCGTTGAGGACCCTGATCCCCGTCAGGTCGGTGATGGCCACATCCTTGAACGAGATCCGGATCTCCCCGTTCGAACGGAGGCACTTCGCAGCCGCCCTGCGGTGCTCCGGGGACAAAGAGAAGACCACAGCGGACGGACTGAACAGGAGATGACCTTGCGCGGTCAGCTCCTCGTCGTCCGGAACGCCCTTGGCCGAGGAGTCTTCGCGACCTTCCATGACAGTTTCCCTTCTGGAAATGCGTGAAGCACGCGCCTGACCACGCGACTCAGACCGGCACCATGGCGACGCGAACGAGTGTGATTGACATATGACGCTGCGAGCGAAGCGCGAGCGCCGAACGAAATCCCGTAAAATCAGGGTAGTGCGACGCACAAACCCTGACAAGGGTTCACAGCTGGGTGAGCCGGCTCAGTGGAGGCGAAGACGCTCAGGCCCAGGGCACCGCCCTCGTGCACGGCGAGACGACACTCCCAGCCGGCACAAACCACCAGCGAAAACGTGACACCCAGCATTTGCTGCTTTCTGACGCCGCCCACGCTGATAAATCGGCGTCGATTCGTTCCTCACCGGGTGCATCGAGGTCTTCCCGCGGGCCACACGCAATGCCGCGAACCTTTCCGCACGTCGCCAATCGACGTGTCGTCCTGAGCGCGGGCCGACGAATTGACTTCGGACGGGCAGCTCCTGCCGACGAACACTTGAGGTGCAATCGCCGGCGTTGTTGTCCGCGCCAGCGGTAATGGCGGGCCGAAGCCGCGCGCCCTGTGCGGGTGTCATGCGGAACCCCGTGGGGGGATGCGCAGCTCCACCAGGTGGAGGACGCTCGAGGTGTTGACACATCCACCGAGGAGCTCACCATGGGCATCGGCTCCGATTCCTCAAGCGCCGGGCCTGACCATGGCCAGGCAGCCAAGCCCGCACCTTCCACAGAGCTGCGTGCTGATCCGTTGCCCGGTCGATCGACCCGGCTTGCCCAGCAGAAGCTCGGGCGCATCGCGGGAAGATCGGTGCTGCGGCCATCGCTGCTCAACGCGCTGACCACTGTCGCACTGGGGACCACTGCTCTCTTGCTCGGTGGGTGTGGGACCGGTCAGGTCGGTGGATCCACGGACGGGGATGCCGTCAAGGTCCGGTACGAGTCGGTGCACGAGGGTGGCGAGTCCGGTGGGACACCCGTACTGGTGGAGGTCATCGCCGCCGGGGAGAAGTTCCGGATGTCCACGGCGGACGCGGCCACACCGGATGAGGTGTACCTCACGGTCGTGTGGGACGGGGACGCGATGTTGCTGCTGGAGGGACAGGAGGCCAGCCGGCAGGTCGACCCGCCGCAGGAGGAGCGCCCGACGGCGTTCATCCTGCAAGCGGGCGACGCCACCTTCGAGCTGCTGTGCCCGGGCGGTGAACAGGACGGGTCCGCCGAGGTGGCCGGCCGTGCCGGCACCGTCTACTCCTGCCCGGCCAGCAACACCGACGGGATGGCAGGCGAGAGCTCGCAGCTCACGCTGGACGACGCCACCGGGGTGCTCCTGAGCAGGGTGTCCGCGTCCTCACGCATGGTGGCCGTGGACGTCGATCCGGACGTCGACGTCGATGACGCAACGTTCTCCACCGAGATCCCACCGGAGATGCGCAGCGAGGGCCAGGGAGGTGACGACGGTGCATCGCCTCTACCGCTGACCGCCACAGACGGTGTGCCGCTGGCCGGTGGAGGTCAACTGCTGATGGAGCAGATCAGGCAAGGGCCCTCACTCGTCGTCATCGGAGAGCTGCCCGGCGTCACCGCCATGCTGGCCCACATCCTTCCCCGGACCGACCAGGGAACAGCGCCACCGGTGTACGTGCTGCTCAACCCCCTCCCCTTCGACGAGGCGGACAGCTCCGACCTCCCGCTGGCCAGCGCGGAAGGTGAGCAGAAGCTCCTGGCCGACGTGTCAGCGCAGGTGTCCGACGTCCCGGTCCCCGTCGGCATCGACATCAAGGGTGGAGCAGCCGGGGAGGACCTGCGCCCGTTCGAGGAGCTCATGAGCGGCACAACCGTTCTGGCAGCCATCGACGAGACCGGGGCCCTTGCCTGGCGGATGACCGACACGGAACTGACGGACTCACCAGACCAGCTCGACGACTGGATCGCCTTCACCACCTAGACCCCACAAGGGCCCATCACCACAACCGCCGTGGGAAGAACAGGTTCGCGACATGACGACACGCCATCGCACATCCTTCGCACCGCGTTCCGTTCAGCCGCTGGCCTCAGCCGCCGTGGCACTTGTGTCATGACGATGGCTGGCTGCTCTGCTGCGCAGCCCGTAGATCCCCCCGTGTACGGCCCGCCCGACGCCGTGGAGGGGATTCCTCACCGAGTTCCTGGCCACCTACTGCACCTGCGACCCAGGGGAAAGTGGCTGCGCCCTACCAGTGACCGTTCCCCCCAAGCCGTGGGAAGCGGAACCAGCCGGCTTCCCGTGCCGACAGCTCACGCCTGGTGATCGAGCCGACCACGCCCTGGCCCTCGCGCCACACCTGAGACCACACTGCGATGCATCAGCAGCCGCGAGCCTTCCCCCACCCGAGCCGGAGGTCACCGCCTGGATCGCAAACACCTGCCCAGATGCCGCCGCATCAGGAGGCAGTGACCACGACGAGTAGTTGTCAGGACGGGATCAGCGGTGGTTGCCCCGACGACGGCTCTGGAGGAGCGCACCCAGACCCCCGCAGAACGGGATCTCGACACCATCCTCGTGGGCTGATCAGGCGAAGTCGGTGGAGGCGAGCTCGGATCGCCCCGCCTCGACGGCGTCCAGGATGGTTCGCGCCACGCCGTCGGGGTCCAGTCCCCGAGGCAGCGCCGGCGCCGTCCCCGCGAGTGGTCGGCCGGCCAGCCCGGTCTCGGTGTGCGGCGGCCGGACGTCGATGACGTCGACCCCGGAGCGACGCAGCTCGCGGGTGAGCGCCTTGTCCGCTGCACTGAGCGCGGCCTTGCTCGCGGCGTAGGCGGCCATGCCGGGCAGCGGCTGCTCGGCGACCACGGCACTGATCTGTGCCACGAACCCACGGCGCTCCGCCAGCGCCGGGACGACCCGGCGCAACAGGAACAGCGGGCCGAGCACGTTCGTGAGGAAGAGCTCCTCGATCACGGCGTCCTCGGTGTCCAGCAGTGGGCCGAACGCCACCACCCCGGCCGCGTTGACGAGCCCGTCGAGGCCGCCATGGAGCTCGGTGGCGGCGGCGACGACGCGGTCCCCCAGACCGGCATCCGAGATGTCTCCGACGACGACGGCGGCGCCCGCGACGACGGACTGCAGCCGCGCCGGGTCCCGCCCCGCGAGCACCACATGGGCACCGCGCTCTCTGGCGCCGCGCGCGATCCGCGAACCCAGGGCGCCCGAGGCGCCGAGCACAGCGACGACTGATCCGGACAGGGGGTGGGCGCTCATGTGGCCACCTCACGGCATCGGGGCACGCGCCGCAAGGGATGTCCAAGGTTGTGGACAGGCGTTCGAATGTCGCGTAGGCTCCCGATGTGTCCGCACTCCAGGGGTCTCTTCTCGACCTTGCCGATGACGTGGTCGTCCACCCGCTGAACGGGGTGGGCCGCACGTACCTCGACCACAACGCGTGGGTCGACCTGAAGCCCGGCTGGGTCGGTGGCGCGGACGAGCTCTATGCCGTTCTGCGCCGCGAGGTGCCCTGGCACGCCGAGCGACGGCAGATGTACGACTCGATCGTCGACGTCCCCAGGCTGCTGTGCTTCTACGGTCCCGACGACGCACTCCCCCACCCGGCCCTCGTCGAGTGTCGTGAGGCGCTCTCGCGCCATTACGCGAGCGAGCTGGGGGAGCCGTTCGTCACGGCCGGGCTGTGCCTGTACCGCGACGGCCAGGACTCGGTGGCCTGGCACGGCGACCGCATCGGGCGCTCGCGTGACCAGGACACGATGGTCGCGATCCTGTCGGTGGGGGCGCCACGCGACCTCGTGCTGCGCCCCCGCGGGGGCGGCTCCTCGCTGCGCCTCGCCGCGGGCCACGGCGACCTGCTCGTCATGGGCGGGTCGTGTCAGCGCACCTGGGACCACTGCGTCCCCAAGACCACGAAGTCCGTCGGGCCACGGATCTCCGTGCAGTTCAGGGTCGCCGGGGTCCGCTGAGCCGCGTCGAGACCGGAGCCCACCCCCGCACTCCGGACGCACCGACCGAGCGTGCGGCAACGGCCACGGCGCGGGTGAGGGTGCCGGGCAGGTCAGCCGTCCCGTGGCGGGCGAGGT
This sequence comes from Ornithinibacter sp., assembly GCA_035458265.1. GTDB lineage: Bacteria > Actinomycetota > Actinomycetes > Actinomycetales > Dermatophilaceae > Fodinibacter. The sequence goes on from DATIAB010000128.1 coordinate 11,187, forward strand.
CTGCGACGAACGTTCCGTGCAGCACGTCGCCCGCCCCGAGCGTGTCGACGACCCCGACGATGGGGACGGCCACCGAGCCCGACGAACCGTCGGCGGACAACCAGCGCACCGGGTCGGCACCCGCACTGCGGGCCACCCAGGTGGGGCCGAGCGCAAGAAGGCAGGCCAGGTCACTGCCTCCGTGCGGCACCCTCAGGTCCGCAGACGCGACGAGCACATCGACGTGGGCCAGCAACGCTTCCAGCCCCGGCTTCCACGACCCGGCATCGGCAAGCACCGGGATGCCGTGCTCGCGGGCCGCAGCCGCCACCGCCACCGCAACGGGCAGGTGGTGTCCGTCGACGAGGACCGCCGACACTCCGTCCAGGACGCTCACCACGTCCACGGACGCCCAGCTGGACACGCCAACAGCATTGCGCGACACCACAGCCCGCTCCCCCGTCGACTCGGTCACGAGCACCGAGGACACGGGCACCTCGAAGCCCTCAGCCGCGACGTCGACCAGCTCGACCCCGTGGGCGGCGCAGTCTTCGCGCACCACCTCGGCCAGCGGCGACCGGCCGAGCGCCGTGGCGAGGCGCGACGGCATCCCGAGCAGTGCCGCCGTCACCGCGGCGTTCAGCGCCGGACCGCCGGCCTCGACGCGGGTGCTGAGCGCGACCACCTTCTCGTTCGCGCCCGGCATCCGCTCGACGACCTGCACCACGTCGAGCGTGGCGAGCCCGCACGCGAGCACCCGACCGTCAGGCACCCGCGTCGCCGCTCAGACCGTGACGACGGCGTCGCGCTCGGCCCGGTTGACCGCCGACATGATCGCTCGCAAGGAGGCCTTGACGATAGACTCGTGGAGCCCGACACCCCACAGAACCCGCTCTCCCACAGCGCATTCCACGTAGGCGGCCGCTCGGGCGTCACCACCGGCCGACAGCGCGTGCTCGTGGTAGTCGAGCACCCGCACGTCGACACCGAGGGGCTCCAGGGCTGCGATGAACGCGGCGATGGGCCCGTTCCCGGTGCCGGAGATCTCGACCTCCCTGCCGTGGTCGGTGATCACCGACTCGATGTGGTCCATGCCGTCGTCGGCCCCAACCAGTGTCGAGCGCACGGGCGCGAACCGGCCCCACCGCTCGTCCGCGTGGTCGGCGTGGAGGTACTCGTCGGCGAACATCTGCCAGATCTGGGCCGCGGACAGCTCGCCACCCTCGGAGTCGGTGCGGCGCTGGACGACGTGGCTGAACTCCACCTGCAGGCGCCGCGGCAGGTCCAACCCGTGCTCGGCCTTGAGCAGGTAGGAGACCCCACCCTTGCCCGACTGGCTGTTGACCCGCACGACGGCCTCGTAGGAGCGCCCGATGTCGTGTGGGTCGATCGGCAGGTACGGCACGCCCCAGTCGATGTGGTCGATGTCGGTGCCGGCGGCGACCGTGCGCCGTTCCATGTCCTCGAAACCCTTCTTGATGGCGTCCTGGTGCGAGCCGGAGAAGGCCGTGTAGACGAGGTCGCCACCCCACGGGTGCCGCTCGTGCACCGGCAGCTGGGTGCAGTACTCCACGGTGCGACGAACGTCGGCCATGTCGGAGAAGTCGACCTGCGGGTCGATGCCCTGGCTGAACAGGTTCATGCCGAGGGTGACCAGGCAGACGTTGCCCGTGCGCTCACCGTTGCCGAACAGGCAGCCCTCGATGCGGTCGGCCCCGGCGAGGTAGCCGAGCTCGGCCGCAGCGACACCCTCACCACGGTCGTTGTGCGGGTGCAGGCTGACGACGACCGACTCGCGGCGGTCGAGGTGGCGCACCATCCACTCGATGGAGTCGGCGTAGACGTTGGGCGTGGCCATCTCGACGGTGGCGGGCAGGTTGATGATGAGCTTGTGGTCGGGCGTCGGGTCGATGACGGCGATGACCTCGTTGCAGATGCGCACCGCGAACTCGAGCTCGGTGCCGGTGTACGACTCCGGCGAGTACTCGTAGTAGACGTCGGTCTCGGGCACGGTCTCCTCCAGCTTGCGGCACAGCCGGGCGCCCTGGAGGGCGATGTCGATGATGCCCTCCTGGCTCATCCCGAACACGACGCGCCGCTGCAGGATGGAGGTCGAGTTGTAGAAGTGCACGATGGCGGTCCTGCTGCCGCGGATCGCGTCGAAGGTCCGTTCGATGAGGTGGTCCCGGCACTGGGTGAGCACCTGGATCGTCACGTCGTCGGGGATGTGCCCGCCCGCGATGAGCTCGCGGCAGAAGTCGAAGTCGGTCTGGCTCGCGCTCGGGAAGCCGACCTCGATCTCCTTGTAGCCCATCTTCACGAGCAGCTTGAACATCCGCATCTTGCGTTCGGCGTCCATCGGATCGATGAGCGCCTGGTTCCCGTCACGCAGGTCGACCGCGCACCAGCGCGGAGCCTTGGTCATGACCTGGTCGGGCCACGTGCGATCGGGCAGCTCGACACGGATCTGGTCCTGGAACGGCACGTACTTCTGGGTCGGCATCCCGGAGGGCTGCTGGGGGTGGATCATCTGGGTCTCACGCCTTCGTCTCGGTGCGGGTGCTCAGCCGGTGCACAGCGAACTCCGCGACGAGGGGCGGCCGATTCAGGCCCCGCCGCGGCAGCGAAGGAGGAGGCGTCCAGTACGC
>DATIAB010000129.1:0-2606 GCA_035458265.1 Ornithinibacter sp.
ACCTGCTCCAGCGGCAGCTCGTCGACGTCGACGACCACGGTCATCCGCGACACGTCGGGGTACTCGGTCTCGCCGACGGCGAGGGAGTCGATGTTGAAGCCCCGCCGGGAGAACAGCGCGGCGATGCGGGCGAGCACGCCGGGCTTGTTCTCGACGAGGACGGACAGGGTGTGCTTGGACATGGCGGTCACGCCCCTTCAGTTCTCGTGGGAGCCCGAGGGGACTCCGTCGTGGTCGGGATCCAGACCCTGCTCGATCGCCTCGGACTCCTCGCGGTCCCACTGCGGCGCGGTGTCGCGGGCGACCTGGATGAGGTCGTTGCTCACGCCGGCGGCGACCATCGGCCACACCATGGCGTCACGGTGGACGACGAAGTCGACGACGACCGGACGGTCGGTGACGGCCATCGCCGCGCGGATCGTGTCGTCGACGTCCTCGGGCCGCTCGCACCGGAACCCGGCGCAGCCGTAGGCGTCGGCGAGCTTGACGAAGTCGGGGACGCGAGAGCCGACCGAGGTGTGCAGGTCGGTGTTGGAGTACCGCTCGTTGTAGAACAGCGTCTGCCACTGGCGCACCATGCCCAGCGAGCTGTTGTTGATGATCGCGACCTTGATCGGGATGTTGTTGATGACGCAGGTCGCGAGCTCCTGGTTGGTCATCTGGAAGCAGCCGTCTCCGTCGATGGCCCACACGGTGCGGTCGGGCTCACCGACCTGGGCACCCATGGCCGCCGGCACGGCGTACCCCATGGTCCCGAGGCCACCGGAGTTCAGCCAGGCGTTGGGGCGTTCGTACTGGACGAACTGCGCGGCCCACATCTGGTGCTGCCCGACTCCGGCGACGTACACGGCCTCGGGCCCGGCGATGGCGCTGAGCCGCTCGATGACGTACTGCGGTGCGAGAGAGGACTCCTCGGGCTCGGTGTAGCCGACCGGGAAGGACTCCTTCCACCCGGCGACCCGCTCACGCCAGGCGGTGTAGTCCCCGCCGCGGCCTGCGTCGATGTCGGAGTCGAGCGCCTCGGTGAGGTCAGCGAGCACCGCCTTGCAGTCACCGACGATCGGCACGTCCGCCCGGCGGTTCTTGCCGATCTCGGCAGGGTCGATGTCGGCGTGGATGATCTTCGCGAACGGCGCGAAGGTCTTCAGCTGCCCGGTGACCCGGTCGTCGAAGCGGGCACCGAGGGCGATGATGAGGTCGGACTTCTGCAGGCCCGTGACGGCAGAGACCGACCCGTGCATTCCCGGCATCCCGAGGTGCAGCGGGTGGCTGTCGGGCAGCGCCCCGCGCGCCATGAGGGTCGTCACGACGGGGATGTTGCTCAGCTCGACGAACCGGCGCAGCTCGTCACTGGCCCTGGCGCGGATCACGCCGCCGCCGACGTAGAGGATGGGGCGCTCGGCCTCGGCGATCAAGCGGGCGGCCTCGCGGATCTGCTTGCCGTGGGGGCGCGTGACGGGGCGGTAGCCGGGCAGGTCGATGCGTGGCGGCCACGCGAACGTCGTGCGCGCCTGCAGTGCGTCCTTGGAGATGTCGACGAGCACCGGGCCGGGTCGACCGGTGGACGCGATGTGGAACGCCTTCGCGATGACGCGCGGGATGTCGTCCGCCTTGGTCACGAGGTAGTTGTGCTTGGTGATCGGCATCGTGATGCCGCGGATGTCGGCCTCCTGGAAGGCGTCGGTGCCGATCGCGGCCGACGCGACCTGCCCGGTGATCGCGACGATCGGCACGGAGTCCATGTGCGCGTCCGCGAGCGGCGTCACGAGGTTGGTCGCGCCCGGTCCGGACGTGGCCATGCAGACCCCGACCCGACCGGTCGCCGCCGCATAGCCCTCCGCGGCGTGGCCCGCGCCCTGTTCGTGGCGCACGAGGATGTGGCGAACCTTGACCGAGTCGAGCAGCGGGTCGTAGGCCGGCAGGATGGCCCCACCGGGGATGCCGAACACCGTGTCGACGTCCATCGCCTCGAGCGACATCACCAGGCTCTGGGCGCCGGTCACCTCGATGGGGGTCCGGGCCCTCGCCTGCTGCGCGACCTGTGCCGGGCTCGGGGCGCTGTGGCCCCCGGAGCCCGCGGGACCGGCGGGACCGGCGGCGCCTGCAGCCGCACTCTGGCCCATGGGGACAACCGGGTTCGCCGGCCTCGTTTCGCTCACTGCCGTTCACCGCTCTCTGGGTTCGCCGCTTGCTCGCGGCCGTCATCCGTGCACAAAAAAACCCTCCAGTCCCGCGGGGGACGACGGAGGGAGCGCGTCTGCCTGGATCGGTCAGACGCGCCGGGAAAGTACGAGGACTCGGGCCACCCCTGAACTGTCCCCCGGTGCGTGACCGGTGTCAACCGGCGAGACGAGCGATCCCACGATCCGGAAGGGTGACCTCCCTCACCCGTCCTCACCCGGTGCGGGTGAACGGTGCCGGATGCCGGGGCACCCCCGCCGCCGCCTCCGCTAGCCTCGCCGCGAACGCCCTCACCGACGGGCCACGCACCAGGAGCACGACATGACCACCGAGGCAACCGTCGTCTTCGTCACCGTCGTCGGGCTGCGGTTCCTCGTCCCGCTGTTCATCCCGAGGTTCCCCCTGCCGGCGATCCTCGCCTGCCT
>DATIAB010000130.1:0-12107 GCA_035458265.1 Ornithinibacter sp.
GTAGCGGCGCACGCAGTACGTGATGAGCTCGTTCTTGTCGCGGAAGTAGTAGTGCAGGACGCCGTGCGAGAACGAGGTGTTCTGCGAGATCTCCCGCAGGCTGGTGCGCGCGTACCCGAGCTCGCCCAGGGTCGCGAGGGCTGCGTCGGCGAGCTCGTCGCGGCGCATCTCGAACTTGTCGACCTTCGCACGCTCGAAACGGTCCAACGTCGGCTGTGCCGCCGTCATGCGCCGCTCCTCTCGCTCATCCGGTGCTCCCAGCCAGCACCCGAGGACCAGGTCCTGGTGGCACGCTGCATCCCGAGCATACCGAGGGGCGGCCCAAAGCGAGCCGGAACGGGTGCGTCACGGGACCAGTGTCCACGACGAACTGGGCGAATGTCCAGAAAACCCTTGACAACCGTCCAGGACACACCCGACGCTGAAGCCCACGCCGTCGAGGACCCGGGTGCGACGGCGTGGACGAGGCGGCCCACCCCGAGGCGTCGCCCACGCTGGCAAAGGAGCCCGCCATGACCTCGATCGACCTCACCGGGCGGACCGCCCTCGTCACCGGAGCGGCCCAGGGACTCGGGGAAGGCATGGCGAGTGCGCTGGCCGCCGCCGGGGCTCGGGTGATGATCGCCGACGTGCAGGAGTCCGGGGCGGACACGGCATCCGCGCTCGGTTCGGAGCACGGCTTCGTGCGCCTGGACGTCACGGACGACGAGAGCTGGCAGGGCGCCATCAGCGCCACCGTCGAGCAGCTCGGCGGGCTCGACATCCTCGTCAACAACGCGGGCATCGAGATCACGAGCCTGATCACCGAGGTCGAGACGGCCGACATCCGGCGAATGCTCGACGTCAACGTGCTCGGCACGGCCCTCGGCCTCAAGCACGGGCTGCGCGCCATGCGACCCGGTGGGGCGGCCGGAGAGGGCGGTTCCATCATCAACATCGCCTCGGTGGCCGCGACGATCGCCTTCCCCGGCATCTCGATCTACTCGGCCACGAAGTCCGCGGTCGACCGGCTCACCCGGGTGGCGGCGATGGAGTCGGGCAAGCTGGGCTACGGCGTGCGGGTCAACTGCATCTACCCCGGCCTGGTGCCGACGGCGATGGGCGCCGGGCTGGCGAACGACGTCGCCGCCCTGGGTCTCTTCCCCTCGCCGGAGGCGGCCGTCGGCGCCGTCATCGAGCTGACGCCCGCCGGACGCATGGGCCAGGTCGACGACATGGCTGATGCCGTGGTCTTCCTTGCGTCGGACGCCGCCAAGTTCATCACCGGCGTCGGCCTGCCCGTCGACGGCGGCATGGGCATGTGATCACCCCGCCCTGAGTGCGCAGGTGGCTGCCCTGGCGACCATCAGCGCACTCGAGACGACTCCCCCGCTCCGACCCGGCAACAACCCCCAGCGAAAGGCTTCACCCATGACTGACAAGCCCGTCATCGTCTACGGCGCCTCCGGCTACACCGGCCGCCTCATCTGCGAGTACCTGCGGGAGTACGGGGTCCCGTTCCTCGCAGCCGGCCGTGACGCCGAGCGCCTCGGCTCGTCGATGGAGAGGAACGTCCCCGGAATCGAGACCGCGACCTACGAGGTGGCCTCGGTCGAGCACACCGTCGAGGCGCTCACCGAGCTCTTCCGGGGCGCCTCCGTCGTCTGCAACACGGTGGGACCGTTCGCGCGCTACGGTCACGAGGTCGTGCAGGCCTGCCTGGCCGTCGGCGCGCACTACATCGACACCACGGGCGAGCAGGACTGGGTCATCGCGTGCGACGAGACCTACGGCGCCGAGTTCGCAGCCGCCGGACTGCTGCTCTCCCCCGGCATCGCCCAGATGTACACCACCGGCGAGATCGCGGCGCAGCTCTGTCTCGAGCAGCCCGGCCTCGACACCCTGGACATCGCCGTCTTCTGGGGTGGGAGCCCCACGGTTGCGTCGACGCAGACCATCCTCGTCAACGCTGCGATGTCCAAGGCCCACTACCTCGCGCAGAACGAGTACGCCGAGTGGGACGCCGGCGAAGGCCTCTACCAGCTGGCCATCCCCGGGCAGCACGAGCTCGCTCTGGCCCTGCCCTGGGGCGGTACCTCCCACCCCGTGTGGTTCAAGCGCGACCCGCGCGTGGCCACCGTGCGGGCGCTCGGCGGGGTGTTCAACAAGGCCCTCATGGTGGGGGTGCCGCAGATCGTGGCAGCAGCCGTCGAGGCGACCTCGGAGATGGACCCCGACGCCAAGTACGCGGCCCTCGACGCGACCGCCGCCCAGGTCATGAGCTCGATGCCACCGCGCGAGCACACCCGGCTCAACAAGTCCCTCGACTCGGTGCACGCCTCGGGTCCTCTCGGCCGGGCGCACTGCGTCATCCACGGCAACAGCAACTACAAGCAGACCGGCCTGCTGCAGGCCTACGCCGCGTACGCCCTGCTCCAGCAGCCGCCGCGCAGGGCTGGGTTCGCCTCGGGCTGCCAGGCGTTCGGCCACCGCGAGCTGCTCGGGGCCCTGCGCTCGTTCGGGCTCGTCATGGAGCCGGTCGTCACGATCGAGCGCTGACGACGTGCGGATCGTCGACTACCTCGACAAGGGCGCCTCGCTCGCGCCGGGCGCACCCTGCCTGACCACCGATGGTCAGTCGGTGACGTACGCAGCGGTCCAGGCCGTGTCCGTGGAGGTCGCCGCCGCGCTGTCCGGGCGCGGTGTGCGGCCCGGTGACAAGGTGGCGATCATCTCGGCCAACGACCCGCTGTCCTTCGCGTGCGTGTTCGGCATCAGCCGAGCCGGGGCGGTGTGGTGCCCCATCAACCCCCGCAGCGAGGCCGCCGAGAACCAGGAGCTGCTCGAGCTCTTCGACTGCTCGGTGGTGCTCGCGCAGGCGGCGTTCGCGCCGATGGTGGAACGCATCCGCGCCAACCTTCCGATGGTCCACACGGTGGTCCTGCTCGACGGCGAGGAGCGAGCGGGCCGGGCCGACGGCGCCGCCGGTGCGGACGGCATCCTCACGTGGTCGCAGTTCATCGAGGCGGGAGCGGCGACGCCCACGTCGGCCCTCGACCGCCCTGCCGTGGACGACGTCGCGATGATCGTCGGCACCGGCGGCACGACGGGCCGCCCCAAGGGGGTGGTGCTCACCGGCACCAACCTCGAGACGATGACGGCGATCACGTTGATGGCGTACCCGTTCGGGGAGCGGCCGGTCTACCTCGCGCTGGCGCCCCTCACCCATGCGGCGGGGGTGCTGAGCTTCCCCATCCTGTGCCTGGGCGGCGAGATCGTCATCATGCGCACCCCCGACGTCGGCGGGTTCCTCACCCATGTGCAGGACCACGAGGTGACGCACACGTTCCTGCCCCCGACGCTGATCTACAAGGTGCTGGGACACCCCGAGCTCGACGCCACGGACCTCAGCTCGCTGCAGTGCTTCTGGTACGGCGCCGCGCCGATGTCCGCGGCGCGCCTCGAGGAGTCGCTGACACGCATCGGGCCGGTCATGGCGCAGCTCTTCGGGCAGACCGAGGCACCGATGATGGTGTCGACGATGGCGCCGGCCGACCACTTCCGGGCCGACGGGTCGGTGGCCGTCGAGCGGCTGACCTCGGCGGGGCGGCCGGCCCCGCTGGTCATCGTGGCGATCATGGGCGCCGACGGGGAGCTGCTCCCCTCCGGTGCTCGGGGCGAGATCGTCGTGCGCTCCTCGCTCGTCACGCCCGGCTACTACAAGAACCCCGATGCGACCAGGGACGCGTCGGCCCACGGCTGGCACCACACCGGCGACATCGGCTACCTCGACGCCGACGGCTACCTGTTCATCGTCGACCGGGCCAAGGACATGATCATCACCGGTGGGTTCAACGTCTACTCGGCCGAGGTCGAGCAGGCGCTGATGACCCACCCGGACGTGCAGGACTGCGCGGTCGTCGGGCTGCCCGACGAGAAGTGGGGCGAACGGGTCGAGGCCGTCGTCCAGCTGCTGCCGGGGCGTGAGGTGTCCCCCGAGGCCCTGGTGGCGTTCACGAAGGAGCGCATCGGCTCGGTCAAGGCGCCCAAGCACGTGCACGTGTGGGCCGACCTCCCCCGGTCCAAGGTCGGCAAGGTCCTCAAGACCGACGTCCGTCAGGAGCTCGCCCGGGGAGTCACCTCTCCCGGCTGACCAGGACGGTGGACGTGACGGCGGGCGTGGTCAGCGGACCCACTGCAGGCTGGCGTCGCGGGCCGCCTCGACCTGGGACCCCGTCTGTCGGCGCGCCATGCGGCGGAGCACCCTCGGGGTCACGATCGCCCCGACGACGGCCCACAGGACCAGCACGACCACCGTCTGCGTGGTGCGCCAGCTGCCGCCCAGCTCGAGCGCCGCTGCCTCCTCCGGCAGGAACGCCGACCGCATCCCGAGGGCGATCCAGTAGGTCGGGAAGAGCTGGGCCACGACCTGGACCCACCCCCAGAGCGCCTGCACCGGGTAGAAGATGCCCGAGATGCCGGTGAGCACGAGCACCGGCAGCATCCCCCAGGAGCCGACCTTCTGGGTGTTCGGCACGAGGGCGCCGATCACCATGCCGATCGGCATCGTCGCGAGCAGCCCGAGCACGAGCACCCACGCGACGGTGAACCACCCGGACGGCTCAGCCATGAGGTCGTCGAAGAGCAGGAAGCTCGGCACGAGGATCACGACCATCTGGGGAAGCAGTGACAGCGACTGGAAGAGGAGCTGGCCCGTGAAGTATCCGCGCAGGCCGTGCGGCACGGCCTTGTGCCGCAGCAGTGTGCCGTCCTCCTTCTCCATGGCCAGGGCGTACGCGGGGCCGATGATCACCCCGAAGGCGATGAGCGCGCCGAGGATGCTCGGCAGTGCCACCGACGGCAGCATCAGGTCGGTGCCCTCGACCGGCGTGTCGCGCCGGAGGAACAGGTAGCCCACGGTGAGGACCGCCGTGAACAGGTAGAAGCCCTGGTCCTGCGTGCTGCGGAGGCTCTGTGAGAACTCGGTCCATCCACGCCGGGCGCCGAGCTTCATCGCGTTCCACGCCAGCGCCGACGGTGCTCTGCTCGGCGGTGTCATCGGGTCACCTCCGCGAAGAGGGTGGCGGCTGCCTCGCCGTGGCCCGCCTCGTGCTGCTGGACGAGCAAGAGGTAGGCGTCCTCGAGGCTGGCCCGACGCACCTCGAGGTCGCTGACGTCGTCACCGAGGTCGTCGAAGAGCTGCCTGACGAAGGCCGTCGCGTCGGCCACCGACGCGCTGTGGCGTTGCCCGGATGCCGTCCACCTCACCTGCGCCTCCCCCTCGAGCCGGCGGGACAGCCCGTCGACGGTGTCGTCGGCGACGATCCGTCCGGCCGCCAGCACCAGGACGCGGTCGGCGAGCTTCTCGGCCTCGTCGAGGTCGTGGGTCGTGAGGAGGATCGTCGTGCCCTCGACGTCGGCGAGACGACGAACGAGGTCGTGGAACTCGCGCCGCGCCTGCGGGTCGAACCCGGCGGTCGGCTCATCGAGGAACAACAGCTCCGGTCGCCCGACGATGCCGACCGCGACATCGAGCCGTCGCCGTTGGCCACCCGACAGCGTCGCGATCTTGCGGTCGGCCAGCTCGCTGAGCCCGACCGTCTCCAGGAGGAGGTCGATGTCGTGCGGCCGCTTCCGGTCCGGCGTGGAGTACGGCGCGAAGTAGCCACCCAGCTGGGTCAGCAGGCGCCGGGGGGTCCAGCGCGGGTGGTCGCGCCACGACTGGAGCACCACCCCGGTGCGGGCACGCCAGTCCTCGTCGGCGTGGGCGGGGTCCTGGCCCAACACGGTGACCTCACCGGCCGAGCGCATCCGGAAACCCTCGAGGATCTCGATGGTCGTGGTCTTGCCGGCACCGTTCGGCCCCAGCAGGCAGACCACCCGACCGCCCGGGATCTCGAAGTCCACTCCCATGAGCACGTCGGTGTCGCCGTAGCGCATCCGTAGGTCCCGTACCTCCACCACCGGTTGCAGGCGGCCCTCCGCTGCACCCATCTTGTGCAGCGTAGAAGGCTTCGGCACACCACGCCAGACCCGATGGTGGAGGGGAGCGAACTGGGCTGCTAGAGGTCGTTGCGGACCACGGTCCCCTGGGCAACCACGAGCTCGAGGCTCTCGAGGGCGCCGCCGTCCTCGAGCGGGTTCGAGTCGGCGACCACGAGGTCGGCGTGGTAGCCCGGGGCCAGGCGGCCAACCCTCGTCGACCAGCCGAGCAGTTCCGCCGCGTGGGTGGTCGCTCCTCGCAGGGCGTCGAGCGGCGTCAGCCCGGCCTCGACCAGGAGCCTGACCTCCTTGCCGATGGGGTCGACTGCCGTGCCGAAGGAGTCCGTGCCGGCGACCACGGTGACTCCCCGCGCGTGGGCCTCGCGTATGGCTGCCTGCAGCACCGGCATGTACTCCTGTCCTCGCGCGGCCAGCACCGGGTTGGACGACGTGCTCAGTCCTGCGATGGCTGCGGTCGTGGGCGTGAAGTACGTTCCCCGACGGGCCATGAGGTCCAGGGTGGACTCGCCCACGAACACACCGTGCTCGATGCTGCGAACCCCCGCGCGCACGGCGCCGTCGATACCTTCCCGGCTGTAGGCGTGGCAGAGCACGCCTGCGCGTCCTGCCGCGGAGACGATGGCCGAGATCTGCTCCTGGTCATAGACCAGCTCGGTGGGGTCCTGCTCGGCCAGGCCGGCCCGTGGATTGGTGCGGGTCTTGATGACATCGACACCCCGCGAGAGGTTGACCCGGGTCAGGTAGGCCAGGTCGGAGGTCGACTGGACGCCTCCGGCGAGCGTTGCCAAGGGCGCGAGGGCAGGATCGGCGAGGACGGTGTCCCCCAGCTGCGGAGAGACGAACACGCCGGCGGCGCGCATCCGGGGTGCCAGTCCCGGCGCCCAGTCGGCCAGGGGACGCAGCGCGACGTCCTGGTAGAAGTTCGAGGAACCGCTGCGCACGGTGGTGGCTCCTCCCCGCAGGACGGCCCTGGCGTCTGCGAGGGCGTTGATGTGGACGTGCACGTCCACCAGACCCGGCACGATCCACTTGCCGTGCACCTCGATGGTCTGCGCACGGCCCGACACCTTCCGGACCGCGGCACGGGTGGCGTCGCGCGAGCCGGCAGCCAGCACCAGGCCCTGGTCGAGCACCACGACGGCGTCCAGCGTGACGTGGCCGGTCCGCGGGTCCACGAGGGCTCCACCCGTGACGACCAGCGCATCGGGCCGAGGGGCCCGGCCGGGGTAGCGCGGTGGCGGGGGGCCCTCTCCGGGCGATGCCTGCGCCATCGGCCCGCCCACGACACCTGCCGCGGTGACGCCGGCGAGGACGGCGGCGCTTGCCAGGACGTTTCTGCGGGCAAGGGCTGCTGGCGGCTGGTCGGAACTGGCGTCGTGGTCGTGCAGGCACATGATGATCTCCAAGGTGATGGTGCGAGGTGGTGGTGGGTCGGGCTGTGGGTGAAGCAGGAGGGGAACGGGCCCCGCTCGCTCCGGGGAACCACGCACACGTGGGGCGTGTCATGGCTATGGTGTCACTGTGGAGCGATTTGGTATACCACTTTGGTATACCAAGACGGAGGTGGAGCGCAATGGCTACTGACGAGGAACATCGACGGGTGCTGCGGGTCTCGGTGCGAGAAGCCATTCGGGACCGGGTCATCTCGGGCCAGCTGCCTCCCGGAAGTCGCCTCGTCGAACGTCAGCTGGCCGAACAGCTCCAGGTCTCCCGCGTGCCCGTCCGCGAGGCGCTCAGGGCCCTGGAACGAGAAGGGTTCGTCGAGGAGCGTGCGACCCGCGGCATGGTGGTGACCCGGCTCAGCGAGGACGACCTCGAGACGCTCTTCGAGGTGCGCTCGGCCCTGGAGGACATCCTCTGCCGGCGCCTGGTGCGCACGCTCGACGACCGCGGGCTGGACCGTCTCCAGGCCGCGGTCGACCGGACCACGGCTGCCGTCGAGGCCGGTGACTCCGACACTGCCGTGGCGGCCAACGCCTCCTTCCACGAGCTGCTCATCGAGGAGGCGGGAAGCCGGGTGCTGGCCTCGGTCATCGAGCCGGTGGCCGGGCAGATGAGATGGATGCTCAACCAGCACGACGACGCCAGTGCCATGAACGCCGAGCACCGTGTCATCCTGGCCGCCCTTCGGGACCGCGACGCCGAACGAGCGATCGACGCGTGCCGCGACCACCTGGCCAACAGCCGCGCGGAGGCCTTCAGGGTGAGCCTTCGGCAGCGTGAGCCCGGAGGGGAGAACGTCGGCTGAGTGTCCGCTCGGCCCGAGTCACACCACACCACCGAAGCCCCGAACCGCTGGCGGTGACTCCTCGGGGGCCGTGACGACAATCCGCCCTGGGTGTCACCCTCGTACCGGGTCCCGCGACTTGAGGTAGGTATCGGCGACGTGACGAGATGAGCTGGTCAGCACTGCTGGTGTGAGGAGGCGTCATGAGGATGGCATGCGCGGCGGTGGGTCTGGCACTGATCGCTGGGGGTTGCGCGTCTGCAGTGTTAGACGACGCACCCTCGAGCTCCACAGGCAGCGGGTCAGCGGCCTCCGGCATGGAGGACCCGCTCCAGCGGCTCGATGCCAGCGCAGAGACCTGCGCCCTCTGGGATAGGGAGCACAGCGCCACGGCGACGCACGCAGCGTGGGCCGCACCGACGTTCATCGCCATCGGCAGGTACAGCACCTACGAGACACCCGAGTCCCTCCGGGCCGCCGTGGACGTGATACCCGCCGCCGAAATCGTGGAGGACCCCGGGGCCGGCGGCGGGGTGCTCGCTCGCACCGAGTGGACGCTGGCGGCGCGCGACCGGTGGCTTGAGAACCCGGACCTTCCGCCGGGTACCGGATGCCTGACGTCACTGACACCATCGCGGGAATGACTCCGCCACACTCGGGACGACCCCCTGACCAACGACCAGGGAAGCCGGTCCGTCGCACCCAGTGCCTGACTGCGTCGAAGGGTGCGGATGGAGCGCGCGGCGAGGAGGCGCTGGTCACCGTCGTCGCGACCTGCTACCTGCTACCTGCTCGTGTCTCCACCAGGCGGATGGACAAGTTCGTGCGAACCCTGTGGTGTCACGCATCCTCACCACCACACACGCGACGCTGGGCGTGTCCCCGTGCCACGACGTCCACGACATCGCTCCCCCGGGCTGCCGGAACGTGTGACCTTGCACGCGTCCCGCGGTGGAGGACAACGCCGGTGAGCACGAGGAGAAGTGAACACGCGAGGAAACCGACGTCCCAGGCGACCGGTCCGCCGAGGTCGTCCCGCACGTGGTGGACCTCCAGCAGGTGGTGGTTGACCGAAGCCTCCGCCACGTTGAACAGTCCCCATCCGACCAACAGCAGCCCGATGGTGGATCCCCACCTCGGCGGCGGGGCGCCGCGCCGCCAGCTCCGCAGCAACCACAGCACCGCCGCCACGACGAGGACCCAGGCCGCGACGTGGAAGACTCCATCAGCCACCGTGTTCGTCCTCAGTCCGGCGGGGGTCGTCAAGGGGTAGCTCGCGGTGTCGCTCACCATGTGGTGCCACTGGAGCACCTGATGAAGCACGATGCCGTCGACGAACGCGCCCAGCCCCACGCCGAGCAGCACCCAGGGCGAGTACACGCTCGAGCGCTGCAGTGTCCCGCGAGCCGTCTCGGTCATACCCGACTGGTACCCCCAGCTCGCGCGCATCAACCCGCCCGTCAACCGGAACCGTCGGAGACCCGCGGGCCCGGCATCCCGCGATGCCGGATCTGGAGTCTGCGCCCCGCGGCCCCCGCGACCGCCATCATCGTCAGGCCCGCGAGCAGGGCGGTCCACAGGCCAGGACGCACCGAGCCGTCGGACGTGGTCCCCGTCCCGATGACGATGCTGCGGGCACACAGCCCGGCGTACAGGGCCCCGCCGACCACGAGGAACGCTCGCGCTCGATCCTCGGTGCGGGCCCACGACTTCGCGGCCAGAGCAAGGGCGAGGTGGACGACGTTGCCGGCCACCGTGACCGGCACGAGGTCCACCAGCGCCGTCGACGAGCCGGGACCGGTCAGCCGCAGTCCTTCAAGGTTCGTCGTCACCCCGGGCAGGAAGCCCAGACACCCCACGACGAGGAAGATCGAACCGACCGTCGACGCGACGTCGCGCGCGGTCGGGAGGTCGACGGTCGGCTCGGGGCTCCTCACGCGCCACGCCACCCTTGGGCACGGTCGTGGCCGTGCGCGGCCATGAGGGACAGCCCGCCGTCCACGACGATCGAGGCGCCGGTGACGTACGCCGACCGGGGGGACGCGAGGAAGGCGACGACGGAAGCCACCTCGCTCACGTGGCCGGGGCGTCCGACCGGGTTGCCGGGGCGCTGCTGCGAGTACGCCGCGGACTCGTCGAGACCCGTCATCGCCGTGGCGGTCTCCCCGGGCGCGACCGAGTTGACCAGGATCCCGTGCTCGGCCAGCTCCAGGGCGAGGCACTTGCTCACCATGCCCAGCCCTGCCTTGGCGGTGCAGTACGCCACCGCGCCGTAGCGAGGGTGGTGCTCGTGGACGCTGGTGACGTTGATGATCCGCCCGCCCCGGGCTTGGCCAACCATGTGCCTGGCCGCCACCTGCGCGTTGAGGAAGGCACCGGTCAGGTCAGTGGCCAGGACCTGCGCCCAGACGTCAGCCGTGACCTCGAGCGCCGGGGCAGCATGTCCCGTTCCGGCGTTGTTGACCAGGACCCCGATTCCGCCCAGCTCCTCGACCAGGAACTCGACCGTACGGCCGGTCCCCGCACCTGCGGTGTCCTGCCGCGCGACCACGCACCGCTGCCCCCGCTGCTCGACCTCGCGCCTGGTGCCATCGGCACCGGCCTCATCGCGGTGAAAGGTGATGCCGACGTCGAACCCCTCCGTCGCCAGGAGCTCGGCGGTCGCCTTGCCGATACCGGAGTCCGCCCCGGTCACGACGGCGAGCCTCGGGTGTGCTGGTGGTGTCGTCATACCTGACCCGTACCCGCCGTGAGGTACGCGCACACGGCACGCACCAGAGCGGCTTCGGATGTCGAACGCTCAGCCGGTGGCAGCGGTCAGGTTCCCCATGGCGGACCGAGGGTGGTGCGGGCCGTTTCCACGGGGGACCGCGGGGTAGTGAGCAATTCACGAGCAGCACCCAGAACGGGAGATGAGGAGGAGTGGCATGTTCATCCACGCGACAACGACCGAGCGGGGCCCCTCTGCTCCCTCTCGTCGCACACTGAACCGGAACTGGGACGAGCTCATGCAGGAGCTTCGCGCCGCCCAGACCGGCGTGCAGATCCTCACCGGGTTCCTCCTGACGGTGCCCTTCTCGAGCCGGTTCAGCGCGCTGCTGCCTCTGCAGCGGACCATCTACATGGTCGTGCTGGCCGGTGCGGTCGCGACCACCTGCCTGATCCTGGCACCCGTGGCCTTCCACCGCCTCCTCTTCCGCAGGCGCAAGCGGATGCTGCTGGTGGAGACGGCCAACCGCCTGGCCCTGGCCGGCCTGGGCACGCTGATGCTCACCATCTGCGGGATGGTCTTCCTCGTCGTGGACGTCGTCACCGGAAGGCCATTGGCCGCCTTCGCAGGTGGTGGCGCGTTCGGGTTGTTCCTCACGCTGTGGGTCGCTGCCCCCCTCGGGCTCGCCCGCTTCGGACGGTACCCCAGCAACCCGTCCCCGGATGCTCCACCGCCGTGCGGCCAGGAAGGCCGCAGACGGCCGACCACCGAGTAGAGGCACCGGCCGCTGCGTCGTTGCCTCTTCTCGGTCACGAAAACCCCATCGGGGCGCGGCCTTGGCTACCGTCGTTGGTGCCGGACAGGAGATCCAACCAGCGGTCTCCCCGGTGGTTAGTGGTCCAACAGTGGCGCCATTCCCCTCGCCGAAAGGACGAGATCGTGGCCCCCACGACGACGACCCCAGCACGCTGGACCCAGACCAGAACCCGCGACACCGACGACCAGGTCGAGGTGCTCGCCGCGCAGCTGAGCACCACCACCGACGAACAGCGCCGATCCGAGCTCGTCGACGACATCTGCCGCCTGACCCTGCCCCTGGCCGACGGCATCGCCGCGCGCTACCGCGGCCGCGGCATCGAGCTCGAGGACCTCGAACAGGTCGCCCGCACCGCCCTGGTCAAGGCCGTC
>DATIAB010000131.1:0-5604 GCA_035458265.1 Ornithinibacter sp.
CCCGGGCGGACGCCTGCTCGGCCTCGGCTCGGTCATGGGCGGCCAGGTGACCGGCCAGTGTCGCGGCCCGCTCGGCCGCGCCGAGGGCCCTCGTACGCTGCTCGTGCTGAGGCGCGCGCTCGGCCAGCTGGTCGAGCCTGACCAGCGCTCTGGCACCCCTGGTGCGCAGGGCGTCGAGCGCCCGGCCCGCAGCCAACGAGTCGCCCGCCGCCCGCTCGATGATCGCGGCTGCGTCGAAGGCCGCCATCGTCGTCGTCACGCGCTGATCGAGCACCCGGGTGATCTCGGCGAGCCGCCCGGCCACGGTGGGGTCGCACGCCAGGGCCTCCGCCGGCTCCTGACCCAGTGGCTCGGTGAGGTCGGCGAGGACGTCCTCGACCCGGGCCAGCCCGGCCGCGAGCTGGCTGCGCGCCCGCTCGAGGTCGCCCCCGGCATCGCGACGGGCCTGAGCGAGCCAGGCTTCGACGTCACTGAAGGCGCTGATGTCGAAGAGCCGTTCGAGGACCTCGCGTCGGTCGTCGGGGGTCGACCGCAGGAATGCCGCGAACTCGCCCTGGGGGAGGAGCACCACCTTGGCGAACTGCGACATCCCCATGCCGAGCACGTCCTTGACGACGTCGGCAACCTCGTCGTGCCGGGTGCTGAGCCCGACCCAACGCCCGTCGAGGTGCTCCTCGAGGCTGACCTGTGCCTGCACCGATGACATCCCGGTGCCGCGTTTCTTCGGTCGGGAGAACTCGGGGGAGCGGGTCAGGCGCAGCCGGCGCGTCCCAGCGGTGAGCTCGAGGGTGACCCGGGGCACGGCATCCGGCGGGGCATGGTCGCTGCGCAACCCACGCTTGGAGCGGGCTCCCGGGACATCGGCGTACAAGGCGAAGCAGATGGCGTCGAGCAGGCTGGTCTTCCCGGAGCCGGTCGGCCCGTGGATGAGGAACAGCCCCTCCGCGGACAGCGCGTCGACGTCGATGGTGACCCGTTCGGCGAACGGGCCGAAGGCCTGGATCTCGAGCCGATGGACCCTCATGCGGCCCCCGCCGTGTCGGACGGGTCCTCGTGACGCACGGCGCCCTCGTCGTCGCCGACCTGGCGAGCCACCCGGGACTTCTCCACCGCGGTGGCCAAGAGCTCGCGCTCCTCCTCGCTCGCGCCGCGACCAGCCCGGACGTGCTCGAGGAAGTCGCAGCACACGTCGAGGTCGGAGCGGGCGGCGACCCGCGCGGCATAGGGACGCAGGGGGACCGCACGACCCTGCGGGTCGAAGCGCAGCTCCAGGGTGTGCGGGAAGCGGCGACGCACCTGGTCCATGGCGCCGAGCGGGCGCAGCGCGTCGGTGAGCGTGACCTGGCACCACGACGTCTCGGCCGCGCGGTGCCCGGGGTCGGTGAGCAGCTGTTCCAGGGTGCCGCGCAGCACGGCGAGCGGCCGCTCGACGGGCGCCTCGACGGGCTCGACCACGGGCTCGGAGCCACTGAGGTCGACGAGGAGGCTGACCTTGCGCTGCGCGACCTCGGAGAAGGACATCGCGACCGGCGACCCGCTGTACCGGACGCCGGGGGCCACCCGCTGCGCGCCGTGGAGGTGTCCCAGCGCCGTGTAGTGGGCGCCGGCGAACACCGTGGGCGGCACGGCGGACACGCCACCGACCGAGATGTCCCGCTCGGACTCACTCGTGACGCCGCCCGTGACGAACGCGTGCGCCATGACGACCGCTCGCGAGCCCGGACGCTGCGCGGCATCCGCGCGAACGCGCTCCATGGCCGCCCGCAGGACACCCGCGTGCGTGCGCTCGCTCGCGCCCAGCGCGTCGGCGGCCAGCGCGGGCTCGAGGTATGGCAGCGGGTGCACCGCGGTGTCGCCCAGCAGCACCGGGCGACCCACGTCGGCGATCGACGTGCGCAGGTGGACACCGGTGCGCTCCAGCAGGCTCGATCCGAAGCCCAGCCGCACCGCCGAGTCGTGGTTGCCGCTGCTCACGATGACCTGGGCGCCCGCGTCGACGAGGCGCAGGAGGGCCTGGGAGAGCAGGGCGACGGAGTCGGGTGCGGGCATCGCCCGGTCGTACACGTCACCGCTGACGAGCACGGCGTCGACCTGCTCGCTGCGGACGACCCCGACGAGGTGGTCGAGGTACGCGGCCTGGGCGCCGAGGAGCCCCACCTGGTGGAACGAGCGCCCCAGGTGCCAGTCGGAGGTGTGGATCAGCCGCATGCCTCCCACGCTATGAGGTGGGTGCGACAGCCCGGGTGACCGAAACGCGGGTTCCGGGTACCGCCTGAGGTCAGGACATGGTTGGGTGACGCCATGGGAGCAGAGGTTCAGTCGCAGAGCTACAGCCGCGAGGAGCGCCAGCGCTACCGGGAGAAGGTGCGCCAGAACCTCGATGTGTTCGAGCGGATGCTCAACACGAGCTCGTTCGAGTTCGACCGCCCCATGACCGGGCTCGAGATCGAGCTCAACCTCGTCGACGCCGACATGCAGCCGCACTTCCACAACGCCGAGGTGCTCGCCGCGATCGCCGACGAGGACTACCAGACCGAGCTCGCGCAGTACAACATCGAGCTCAACGTGCCACCGCGCCCCCTGCCGGGCGACTCGGCCCTCGAGCTCGAGACCGAGCTGCGGGCGAGCCTGAACCGGGCCGCCGGCAAGGCCCAGGAGGTGGGGTCGAAGATCGTGGCCATCGGCATCCTGCCGACGATCATGCCCGAGCACTACGAGGGTGAGTGGATCAGCCGCAACAACCGGTACACCGCGCTCAACGACTCGATCTTCGTCGCCCGCGGAGAGGACATCTACCTCGACATCGAGGGCCCCTCGGGCGAACGGGTCGCCACCTACTGCGACTCCATCGCCCCGGAGTCGGCGTGCACGTCGGTGCAGCTGCACCTGCAGGTCGCACCCTCGGAGTTCGCCGCGCACTGGAACGCCGCGCAGGCGCTGTCGGCCCCCCAGGTCGCGCTCGCCGCCAACTCCCCCTTCTTCTTCGGGAAGCGGCTGCACGCCGAGACCCGCATCGAGCTGTTCAAGCAGGCCACCGACACCCGGCCCATCGAGCTGAAGAACCAGGGTGTCCGCCCGCGCGTGTTCTTCGGTGAGCGGTGGATCACGTCGATCTTCGACCTGTTCGAGGAGAACGTCCGCTACTTCCCGACGCTTCTCGCGGAGACCACGGACGAGGACCCGATGGCCAAGCTCGAGGCGGGCCTGGCACCCGAGCTCGCAGAGCTGCGCCTGCACAACGGCACGGTCTACCGCTGGAACCGGCCGATCTACGACATCCCCGGCGGCACCCCCCATCTGCGCGTCGAGAACCGCGTCCTTCCCGCCGGCCCCACGATCGTCGACGTCCTGGCCAACGCCGCCTTCTACTACGGCGCGATCCGCATGCTGGCTCACGAGGACCGCCCGGTCTGGACGAAGATGAGCTTCGCGGCGTGCGAGGAGAACTTCAACCGCGCCGCGCGTGACGGCATCGACGCGCACCTCTACTGGCCCGGCTTCGGGGAGCTCTCCGCCGACGAGCTGATGCTGCGCCACCTCCTGCCGCTCGCCCACGAGGGGCTGCGCCAGTGGGGCGTCTCGGATGCCGTGCGCGAGCGGTTCCTCGGCGTCATCGAGGGGCGTTGCAAGACCGGCGTCAACGGTGCGGTGTGGTCGACACGGGCGGTGGAGGCCTTCGAAGCGGCCGGCTGCGACCGGCGTGAGGCGCTGCGCCGGATGCTCGAGCTGTACGCCGTCCACATGGACTCCAACGAGCCGGTGCACACCTGGCCGTTGCCATGAGCCCCGTTCCCCCGATGCGGATGCCGTGACTCACCGGATGCCGTGACTCACCTGCGTGGTGGTGCCGCCTCAGGCGGGCGTCCGGTTCCACGTGCGGATGGCCGGCACCCCGCGCTCGTACTCCAGGACACACAGCGCCCCGGCGTCCAGGAGCAGGCTCGCCCCGAAGCGTGGCGGCTGCCGCAGCCAGGTGGCCGCGAGGATGCGCAGCAGGTGCCCGTGGGCGACGAGCGCGACGTCGCCGTCGGTCAGCGACGGCGTCACCCGTGCGAGCACTCGCGAGGCACGCGCCGCGACCTCCTCGACCGTCTCCCCGGGGGTGTCGCCGGGGACGACGCCGTGGTCGAACACCGTCCACGACGGGTCTGCCAGGTCCTCGCGGATCTGCACCGTCGTGCGTCCCTCGTAGCCGCCGTAGTCCCACTCGCAGAGGTCGGCGTCGATGGTCGGGTCCAGCCCGGCGAGCTCGGCCGTGCGGCGCGCGCGCACGAGGGGGGAGGAGAGCACGCGGGTGAGGTCGAACGACGCGACGAGCGGCGCCAGCGCACGGGCGTCCCGCTCGCCGTCGGGGGTGAGCTCGACGTCGGTGAGGCCGGTGTGCTGGCCGCTGCGGCTCCAGGCCGTCTCGCCGTGGCGCACGAGCACGATGCGGCCGTGCGGCTCCCGAGGTGCAGACATGCGCACCACTGTCCCACCCCGGTGCGAGGATGAGCCGCATGCCGACGTACATCGCCTTCCTGCGCGCCGTGAACGTCGGTGGGCGGTTCGTCAGGATGGCCGCGCTGCGCGACGCCCTGACGCAGGCGGGGTTCGCGGACGTGCAGACCCACATCCAGTCCGGCAACGTGCTCGTCCGCAGCGCACGTCGGTCCCCCGGCCCGGTGGCGGTGGAGGTGTCGCGGGTGCTCACGGCCCACTGCGGGTTCGCCGTGCCGGCGATCGTGCGCACTCCCGAGCAGCTACGGGCGACCGTGACCGCCGTCGACGACGTCGCGCCGCTGCTGGCCGGGGAGTCCAGGCGCTACGTGGCGTTCGCGGATGCCTCGGTGCCGCCCGAGGCCGCGGCGGTCCTCGACGCCTGGGACAAGCCCGGCGAGCGTGTTCGAGTGCTCGATGCCGAGGTGCTGGCGGAGATGACCGTCGGCTTCCACAAGACCACGCTCACCAACACCCGCCTGGAGCGACTGACCGGGCGGACCACCACGTGGCGCGACCTGTCCGTGGTGCGCGCCATCGACGAGAAATGGGGTGCCTGATGGCACAGCAGGGCCAGGCACAGCAGCACCAGCCAGAGTCCGGGGGAACCGGCCTGGGCCACCGCAGCGTCACGATGACCCGATCCGAGAAGGGCACCTACCTCGTGACGAACGCCCGCGGCGGCACACTCTCGGTCGGGGGAGGGGGCGAGTCCGCGGACTTCACGCCCGTCGAGCTCTTCCTGACGTCGATGGCGGCGTGCAGCGCCACCGACGTCGACTTCATCACGAGCCGCCTGGCCGAGCCCGTGTCGTTCGACGTGACGGCCGAGGGTGAGAAGCTGCGTGACGGCGTCGAGAACCATCTCGGTGAGATCGAGGTGACGTTCACGGTGCGCTTCCCCGAGGGCGAGGCCGGCGACCGAGCCCGCGAGCGGCTTCCCAAGGCGATCGCGCAGAGCCGTGACCGGCTGTGCACGGTCTCCCGGACGGTCCAACGCGGGGCCGCCGTGGAGATGCGCGAGGCCTGAGCCGTATCGGCGGGCGTCGTGGGCGGGGCCTATCGTTGGCGGCATGGCCCGCTACCTCGACGTCCACCCGGTCGACCCCCAGCCGCGTGCCATCG
>DATIAB010000132.1:0-2082 GCA_035458265.1 Ornithinibacter sp.
GGCCGCTGCCTCGCCTCTCGGCCACTCCACCATGTTCGGGGCGGCTAACCCTCGAGCGGATGACCGGGTTCGAACCGGCGACCTCAACCTTGGCAAGGTTGCGCTCTACCAACTGAGCTACATCCGCGCGCGTCTGCGTGGCTCATCGAACCGCGCTTGGCGTGCTCGCAGACATTATCCGACAGTCGCGACGATCGCCAAACCGGCTCGGGCCGGTGGGGCCGCCACGACGATCAGCGCTCGCCGTCGCCCCGGTGACCGGCGCTCACCGCATCGGGCACATCATCCGCGCTCCCGCGACGGCGGGTGCGGAGAATCGGGGTGAGCGGCCCTCGAGCAGCCTCCCGCAGCCCGGAGAGCCCCAGGTCGTCCTCGTCGAGTACCAGACCGGGGCCATAGCCGTCGAACGGGTCGTCCCATCCCGCGGGTCGGGGCCGCAGGTCGGCGCGACGCTGCCACTGGCCGCCGAGCCAGGCCCCGAGTCGCTCATGGAGGCTTCGGTCCTCCTCCGCGGGCCACAGCTCGCGGATCGCGGCGTTGGCGGCGGCGCCGATGAGCACGGAGATCGCCAGCGCGTAGAGCCAGATGAGCAGGACGATCGGGGCCGACAGCGGGCCGTAGATCGACGTTCCCCCCAGGGACGCGGCGATCGTCCCCCGCACGACGAAGGAGGCGACGATCCACAGCACCATGGTCACCACGGCGCCGGGGGCGTCACGCAGCCATGGCGAGCGTCTCGGAGTCGAGATGTGGTAGAGGCTCGTGAGCCCGCCAACGGTCAGCATCGTGACCAGTGGCCAGTAGAGGACGATGAGCCAGGACCACCCCTCGGGCAGGATCTCGCCGAGCAGGCTCGGCCCCAGGAGCACGAGCGGGATGGTGACGACGCCCAGGGCGAGCGCGAGGATGTACAGCGAGAAGGACAGGGCGCGGGTCCGGACGATGCCCCGCACTCCCGACTGGCCGTACATGATCGAGATGGTGTCGACGAAGACGTTGAGGGCGCGCGACCCCGACCACAGGGACAGGAGGAACCCCAGGGACAAGAGGTCGAACCGCGGGCCGCTGGCGACGTCCTGGATGGTCGGGAGCAGGGTGTCCTTGATGACGTCCGGGGTGAGGAACTCAGACGCATAGTCGTTGATCGCGTCGATCACGGCCTCGACCCTCACGGGGCCGATGGCGTTCGCGACGTAGGCGAGGCCCCCCACGAGCCCGAGGATCAGCGGCGGCAGCGAGAGCATGGCGAAGAAGCCGGCCTCCGAGGCCAGGCCCGTGACGCGGTAGCGCATGCAGATGCGGATGGTCGCGACGACGAGCCGGGCCAGCGCGAGCAGGCCGGGAACGCGTCCGAGCACCCGGCGCAGGCGCCGTCTGGCGTCGGTCATGGCCCAACCGTAACCGCCGTACCCTGCAGTGGTGCGGACCCACGTCGTCACCAATGTCGTCCCCCAGCCCAGCGACCTCGACCTGCTGGGCTGCGACCAGGCTCTCAGCGAGGCCGTGGCGCGGTGGGTGACCCCCGATGATCCCGCGGGCGCGTCGGCCCTCACGGACCTCGGGGCCCTCGCCGGAACGGCCGAGGTGCGCGCGTGGGCCGACCAGGCGGACCGGGTCACGCCGGTGCTGCGCACGCACGCCCCCACTGGCCACCGCCTCGACGAGGTGGAGTACCACCCGTTCTACCACCGGCTCATGGAGGTCGCCGTCGGTCACGGGCTCACGGCCGAACCGTGGTCGCGCCCCCCAGCCAGCGGCGCCCACGCGCGACGAGCCGCCGGGTTCATCGTGTGGTCCCAGGTCGAGGCCGGCCACCTGTGCCCCGTCTCCATGACGTATGCCGCCGTCCCGGCTCTCGCGTACAACCCCGCCCTCGCGGCCGCGTGGGTCCCGAGGCTCGCCTCCCGCGAGTACGACCCCGGCCTGCGGCCGCTCGCGGGCAAGCGCGGCGCCATCGCCGGCATGGGCATGACCGAGAAGCAGGGCGGCTCCGACGTGCGCGCCAACTCCACGCGCGCCACGCCCGCCGGCGACGGGATGGTGGCGCTGGTCGGCCACAAATGGTTCTTCTCGGCGCCGATG
>DATIAB010000133.1:0-5954 GCA_035458265.1 Ornithinibacter sp.
CCTTCTCTGACCAGCGTTCACGCAGGTCAGAGAAGGGTTCCTGCGTTCCGGGTCGTTGCGCGTTGGCGCGCGAGCGCGCCCGGCGGTGGTCTCATGACCCTCGTTCCGGGTGCTGTGCTGTGCACGAGCTCTCAGGGTTCAGACGGCACCGACGGCATCGAGGACGGTGGTGCTGTCCCCGGTTCAGTCCGACGACGGGCTCTCGGCCTCATCGGGGTCTGCCTCGTCGGGGGCTTCTTCGTCCTCGGTCGGCGTCTCGGTCGGCGTGGCCTCCGGGTCGGCAGCTTCCGTGATCGCACGTTCGATGGCGGCGACCGTGGCTGCGTCGACCGTTCCTGTGGGCTTCACACCGAGATCCGACTGGAACGCCTTCAGCGCTTCGGTGAGGGCGGGCGTCCACTGGCCGTCGACCGGGCCGGTCCAGAAGCCGGTCAGGCTGAGGGTCTGCTGGACGGCCGCGGTGGTGGCGATCGACTGCTGCTCTTCTGCGCCGCCCTGCTCAGCCACGTCGGACTGCAGCGCCGCAGCGGTCGCGGTGTCGACAGTCCCCGTCGCGGGCAGTCCGTGGGCTTCTTGGAGGGACCGGACGGCCTCAACGGTCGCTGGACCGTAGACGCCGTCCACCTCGTCGCCGTAGTGCCCTGTGAGTGCCAGCGACTCTTGGAGAGCCGACGTGTAGTCGCGGACCGCTTCGGTGGCCTGCGCCTGCCGCTCGTCGGTCAGGCAGCCAACCTCGGAGAAGATGCGGAGCCACGTCATCTCGAGCGCCACGGCGGCCGCGTTGAGCTGCTGGCCGGCCTGCTCCAGTGGTGTTTGGTCGCTGATGCCCTCCACGGCGGCGTCAAGGTCGGCCTGTGCCTGCCGGGCGCGGTCTGCCGATGCGGGCGGAACTTCGGGAACGAGCACCGTGGCGCCGCTGGTCGGCGTCGGTGCAGGTGAGGTGCCCTTCGCCTCGGCAAGAGCGGCCTTGGCCTGCGCCACGTCTTCCTCGGCCGCCACGACGTCCTCCCGGGCGGCAACCGCTTCTTCGACCGCTGCCGTGAGGTCCCGGGCGGGATCGGCGAGGTCGGCACCGGCTTCCCGCACGTCCCCGACCGTCGGTGCCGTCGAGGACAGCACGTCGCCGTACCGCTCAAGCGCGGTGATGTAGTCCTTCGCCTGGTCGCAGAACTCGGAGGCTGCCTGCCCTGCGGCCTCCCGCGCGTCGACGAGGTCGTCCTGTGCGGTCTTCACGCGGGCCTGCGCCCGCTGAACCTCATCGGTGCCGTTGCCCTGGTCGTCACCGCAGGCGGCAAGGACCAGGCACGCACAGGCGACGCCAACCGCAGCTCGGACGGGCGGTGTGCGCATGTCGCGGGGCTACGTCTGCGGGGAGGAGTCCTTGGCGGCCTTCTCCTCGGCGGTCTCTTCCTCGGCGGCGGCCTCCTTGGCGGCAGCCTTGATGTCCTCGGCCGCCACCTGGTCGACCGTCCGTTCGACGATCGCGTCCGCCAGGGCGAGCGCCTGACGGATCTTCACTGCCCGGGGGTCGGAGACAAGCGCCACGATCCCGGAGTGTCCGGGTGCGATTGCGTCTGCCAGGTCCGTGGCCAGGTCATGGCGATGGTGCAGCTGGCGGATCTTGCCGGCAGCGGCGCCCGCCGTACCCAGCACGGCAGCGCTCCCCAACACCGAGGGCGGGAAGATGACGCCGAGCGCGATGCCGCCGACCAGTCCCCACCGGAGGCCAGACCGGGTGCTGTGGTCGGTGGACTTCTGGATGTCGAGCATGCCGCTCTCACCTCGTTTCACCACGACCACGCCTTCGATGGCGACCGTGCGGCCGTCCTCGACCCGCTTCAAGTCCTCGTAGGCGTTCCAGGCCGACGACGTGTCCGCGTAGTCGGCGATGACAAGGGCGTAGGCCCCGTCCGTCACGGCGGCGACGACGTCGGCGTCGGTTCCATCCGGTCCCTGGTTCTCCGTCATGACTGCTCCTTGCCTCGTTCCGAGATGCGTGGTGCGTCGGGTCGCTTCGTCCGGGCGCGACCCGGAGATGATGGCAGTCCCGGTTGCCCGCTGGGTCACCCGCCGCGGGGGACCTGTGGGCAGGCGCGGAGGACGCGGGTCGCCCTATGGTGGCGAGATGCCAGGAGCGCCTGATGACCCCATCGCGTACACCGCGCTCGAGGAAGGCACACCTGTGCTGACAAAGGACGGATCCCAGTTCGCCACGGTGCAGCGGGTGCTGGTCGACGAGAAGGTGTCGGTGTTCGACGGCATCGTGGTCTCGTCGGCGACCGGGACGAGGTTCGTGGACGCCGACCAGGTCGACTCGATCTACACCAGCCACGTCCGCACGTCGCTGTCCGCGGAGCAGGCCGCGGGTCTGCCGGCCCCCGCCGGGTCGAAGCTGGTCGAGATCACGCCGGCTCGGTCGATGAGTGACCGGCTCGGCCGCCTCTTGGGAAGGCGGAAACAGTGACGCGTTCCGCTGTCGGCCCGGCGCTGGTGCGTCGGCTACCGAGGAGCCCCGGGGAGGCACGGTGACCGAGGAGGGCCCCGAGGACACGGCCCACGTGGCACGTCGCGCGGCGACGGCAGCCACCCGCGAGTTCGTGCACCTGAGGCTCCCGCCCTGGCTCCGCACGCTCGGCACAGGCGCTTGGCTGGTCGTCGGGATCGCCGTCCTCGTGGGAATCGCCCTCATGCTGCTCGCCGGAGTCACCTCGTTGATGATCCCGTTGGTCGTCGCCGCGGTGCTTGCCGCGATCCTCGTCCCGGCGGTCGACCGTCTCGAGCGATGGCATGTTCCGCGCTGGCTGGGAGCGGTCCTCGTCCTGTTCCTCGGACTGTCGATCGTCGTGGTCGTCGGCGTAGCGGTCCTGCGGGTGCTCATCGACCAGGGGTACGACATCTGGCTCGAGGTGACCGCGGGCCTGGACTCTGCCGGTGACGAGCTGGATCCGGGCGGCGACCACGGCACTCGCCTCGCCGCGGTGCTGGCGTCCGCGCTGCGCGCCCTGCTCGTCGGTGCACTCGGATCGGCAGTGTTCTCTGCGACCGCACTGCTCGTCGGTGTCGTGCTCAGCGTCTTCGTCCTGCTGTTCCTGCTCAAGGACTGGAAGCCGATCACTACCTGGAGCACACATCATGCCGGTCTGCCGCCGCGGGTGGCGAGCGAGCTGCTGGCGGGCACCGTCCGGGCGTTCCGTGGCTACGCCCTCGGGCTCACCCAGCTCGGCGTGATGAACGCCGCCGTGGTCAGCATCGGTGCCGTCGTTCTCGGCGTGCCGTTGGTGGGGCCCATAGCCTTGGTCACGTTCACCGCCTCCTACGTGCCCTACTTCGGCGCAGTTCTCGCAGGCGGTTTCGCGGTCGTGGTCGCTCTCGGAGCAGAGGGGCTTCCCGTTGCCTTGTCGATGCTTGCGATCGTGCTGCTCGCCAACAACACCATCCAGAACCTCTTCGAGCCGTTCGCGTTCGGCCGCTCGCTCAGGCTCCACCCGCTGGTGGTGCTCGTCGCCACCACAGCAGGGACGCTGCTGTTCGGGTTGATGGGCGCCATCCTGGCAGCGCCGATGACCTCCGCCAGCGTCAATGCGGTGCGCGTTCTCAAGGAGGCCGGGTTCTTCGACGGCGCTGCCGCGAGTCAGGAGCCGAGCTGAGAAGACGGCTGACCGGTCCTGCTGGGAGTTCCCACGTTCGACCGCCCGCCCCCGTCCCGGGCTTGCCGGTCGGTCGGGAGCGAAGACCTGGTGCATGGTCGCTCAGGTGTGAGGGGAGCGGTCGGTGAACAGGAACTCGGGGCGGAAATGGAGCCCCTGTCCACCGGTTCGGCCAGCCAGGTGAGCGTGCGATTGGCGACGTGCAACTGGGGGCGGACACAGGACTGTGACATCCCCGCGGTCAGGACTCCATCGCCTCCGGGAGGCCCACGGTGTCGGCGTCGCCGAGGAGGACGGCGTAGCTGAAGCCGGCGATGAGACCGCCGATGATCGGAGCGAGGACGAAGAGCCACAGCTGGGCGATGGCGTCGCTACCGGCGAACAACCCGACGCCGATCGAACGGGCGGGGTTCACCGAGGTGTTCGTGACCGGGATGCTGATCAGGTGGATGAGGGTCAGCGCCAAGCCGATGGCAAGTGGGGCGAGCCCCTTGGGGGCGCGGGTGTCCGTGCTCCCGAGGATGACCCAGAGGAAGATCGCCGTCAGCAGGACCTCGATGACCAGGCACGCGAGCAGGTTGTAGCCCATGGGGGAGCGGTCGCCGTACCCGTTCGAGGCGAAGCCGCTGTCCTGCGCGGAGAACCCGTCCAGACCGTTGGCGACGACCAGCAGCACGGCGCCCGCGGCCACGCCGGCGACGAGCTGGGTGGCGATGTAGCCGGGCGTGTCCTTCCAGGCGATCCGTCCGCCCGCGGCTGCGCCCAGGGTGACGGCAGGATTGAAGTGGCCGCCGGAGATGTGACCGACGGCGTACGCCATCGTCAGAACGGTCAGGCCGAACGCGAGCGCCACGCCGAGCCATCCGACCCCGACGTCGGTGTTGGTGGTGGCCAGCACGGCCGTGCCGCATCCTCCGAAGACGAGGACGAAGGTGCCCAGGAACTCGGCTGCAAGACGCTTGCTGGTGCTCGGTACCAGTGCCATGACGATCTCCTCAGTGTCCCTAGGAAGCGACTGCGTCTTTCGCGTCTCGTTCGAGCGCCTCGACGTCTGCCTCGAGCTGCTTCTTCTGGAGCTTCTCCGACCGGCGCATGGCCTGCTCGATCCTCGCCTCCATGTCCATCACGCCGACGACGACCAGGCCCGCCTCGCCGCTGTCGAGGGACTCGCCGAGCTCCTTCAGGTCGTTCCTGCTCAGGCCGGCTGCTGCATGGCCGGCCACGGCTCCCAGGATGGCCCCGCCGGCGGAGGTGGCCGCAAGGAGGCCACCGCCCACCGCGGCGAACGGGAAGAGCGCCACGACCAGCCCGGTGGCCAGGCCCGCGCCGCCCCCGAGGACACCGCCGACCCGGGTCGGGGTCTCGTGCTTGCGCGTGATCTTCACCTTGCCGTCCTCGCGGCGGTGGATCACCGCCGCGTCGTAGGCGTCCATGAGGCCCTCCTGGGCGTGGAGCTCCTTCACCAGGTCGTAGTCGGCCTCGGCGGACTCGAGGTCCGGGTAGACACCGGCGAAGACCATGAGCGTGTCGATTGCCATGTGGACCACGGTTCCACCCGGGCTGCGGCGGGTGCCTCATCCACGACGGGTGACCTCTGACCCGCGCCAGTTGCCTAGCGTGGCGACATGATCAAGCTGCTCAGTGGGATGCCACCAGGGGTTCTCGGGCTCGAGGCCATCGATGACGTCGAGGAGGAGGACTACCGCGAGGTGGTCGTGCCTGCGATCGATGCGGCCATCGCCGAGCACGGGAAGGTCCGTCTCGTGTATGTGCTCGGACCTGAGTTCGACGAGTACGAGAAGGAAGCGGCCTGGGAGGACCTCAAGCTCGGCGTTCGTCATCCGGCGTCGTTCGAGCGGATCGCCATCGTGACCGACGCGCGCTGGGCAGGACCGACGATCAGGATCTTCAGCGTGCTCTGGCCGGGACAGGCGCGCACGTTCCCACTCGCCGACCTCGAGGCGGCGAAGCGATGGGCGGCCGAGCAGGCCGATTGAGGAGCGCCGAGCGGCGCCGACGTGACTCCCGTACCGGGCTGTCCACACCTGCTGGCGCGCGGAGCGCCGCGGGGCGTACCGTCGACGTACCGAGGGCTTGTCGTGCACCGTCACCAGATGCGATGCCGTTCCCGGCATGTTGCGAGTGGGCGGACGAGGGTTCCGCCCCGGGCTGGGACCTCATGTCGACCACCGAACTCCTCCGCGTCTCGTGCGACACCGCCGACGGCGCGTGGCAGATACGGCTCGTGGGTGAAGCGGACTTCTCGGTCCTCGACGACCTGACCGGGGCACTGCAGGGCGTCACCGT
>DATIAB010000134.1:0-3214 GCA_035458265.1 Ornithinibacter sp.
CGGCCCAGTCACGGCGGGCGAACCCGACGAGGGAGAAGCCCGGGGGGAGCAGTCCACGGTTGGCGAGGTCGTAGATCGCCGGCATGAGCTTCTTGCGGGCGAGGTCTCCGGTGACCCCGAACAGCACCATCGAGCAGGGCCCGGCGATGCGGGGGAGCCGCTTGTCCCGAGGGTCACGCAGGGGGTTGGTCGTGGCGGTCACGCGAGCGGGACTCACGCGCGGCCCCGGCCCAGCGAGCTGCGCACCTGCTGCAGGCCCTCGTCGTGGGAGGTCAGGTGGAGGCGCAGCACGGGTCGTCCGTGGTCGGCGAGGACCGCGGCATCGCCCCCGGCCTGGGACGCGATGAACTCACCGAAGGTGAACTCCCGACCGGGCACCTGGAGGTCCTGGACCGGGGCCGTGGTCACCTGGACGTAGACACCGGTGGCCGGGCCACCCTTGTGGTACTGCCCCGTGGAGTGCAGGAAGCGCGGGCCCCAGCCGAACGTCGCCGGACGGCCGGTGCGGTCGAACAGGTCGCGTGCGACGTTCTCGAGGTCGGCGTCACCGAGCCGGTCGAGGTAGGCCATGACGGCGATGTAGCCCTGCTCGTCGTCGAGCAGGGCGAGCAGCGCGTCGACGGCGGCGTCGACCGTGCCGGCGTCGCCGAGCCAGTCCCCGCCGAGCGCGGTCACCTCGACGGCGCCGTCCGTGAACGCCGGCTCCACCCCCGCACCGATGCCGGCGTCGAGCAGCTGGCGAGCGGCCGCCTTGGCGCTCTCGACGTCGGGCTGGTCGAACGGGCTGATGCCGAGCAACCGCCCGGCGACCGCGGTGGCGGTCTCCCAGAGCATCAGCTGGGCGCCGAGCGGGCCGGCCACCGTCACGAGGGAGGCCGCGGAACCGGACTCCTCGGCGTCACCGTCGGTGGCGACGAGCCGCACGACGGTGCCGTCGTCGTAGAGGTGTGCGGGCGCGGGTCCGATCGCGACGACGGGCAGGATGCCGGTTCCGTCCTTACCCGTCGACTCGGCGATGAGCTGCTCGGCCCAGGCGCCGAAACCGACGTTCTCGGTCCCGTCGTCGACGAGGACGAGCTTGTCACGCAGCGGGTCGGTGCCGGCCATCGCGGCGGCCAGGCGCAGGGCCGGGTTCGCCTCGTCGTCGGCGGCCAGCAGATCGGCCACGGCCTCTGCGTCGTCGAGCAGGGCCTCGACGTCGGCGCCGGCGAGGGCACTGGGCACCAGGCCGAACGCCGTGAGCGCCGAGTAGCGTCCACCGACCTCGGGGTCGGCGTTCACGACCCGGAACCCGGCGGAGCGGGCCTCACCGTCCAGCGGGCTTCCCGGGTCGGTGACGATCACCATGCGGGCCGTGGGGTCCAGGCCGGCATCGCGGAAGGCCTGCTCGAAGGCGCGTCGCTGGCTGTCGGTCTCGACCGTGGACCCCGACTTGCTCGAGACGACCACGACGGTGCGGTCGAGATCGGTCAGGGCCGCCCGCACGACGTCGGGGTCGGACGAGTCGAGCACGTCGATCGGCACGCCCGCCGTGGCGCAGATGACCTCGGGAGCAAGGGACGAGCCGCCCATGCCACACAGCACGACGCGGTCGTAGCCGGCCCGGGAGAGCTCCTCGCGCAAGGCGGCCACCTCACCGATGAGGTGTCGGGAGGTGCGGGGGAGCCCGGTCCACGCCAGTCGCCTGGCCGACTCCTCCTCGGCGGCCGGGCCCCACAGGGTGTGGTCCTTGGCGAAGAGCCGGCTCGCGACCTGATCGGCGACGAGAGTGGGGACGTGCCTGGTGACCGCCTCGGCGGCGGCTCCGGTCGCGGTGACCTCGAGGGTGCTCATGCGGATGCCCTTTCCAGCTCACGGGTGACCCCGGCGAGCAGCTCGTGCCACGCGGCCTCGAACTTCGCGACACCGTCGCGCTCGAGCCGGGTGGTGACCTCGGTGTAGGAGATGCCGAGACGCTCGAGGCTGTCGAGCACCTCGGCCGCCGCGGCGTAGTGCGGTGTCACGGTGTCGCCGGTGACCTCGCCGTGGTCGGCGAAGGCCTCCAGGGTCTTCTCGGGCATCGTGTTGACGGTGCCCGAGGCGACCAGCTCCGTGACGTACAGCGTGTCCGGATAGGCCGGATCCTTGACGCCCGTGGAAGCCCACAGGGGCCGCTGGGGGTGCGCCCCGGCATCCGCCAGTGAGCCCCAACGAGGCGTGGAGAAGACCTCCTCGTACGCCTGGTACGCCAGACGGGCATTGGCCACGGCCGCCTTGCCGCGCAGCGCGGCCGCCTCCTCGGTGCCCAGCTCATCGAGGCGCTCGTCGACCTCCGTGTCGACGCGGGAGACGAAGAAGGAGGCGACCGAGTGCAGTGTCGCGAGGTCGATGCCGTGTTCGCGGGCCTGCTCCATCCCCGTGAGGAAGGCGTTCATGACTCCCCGGTACCGGTCGAGGGCGAAGATCAGGGTCACGTTGACGCTGACCCCTGCGGCGATCACCTGGCTGATGGCGGGCAGTCCCTCGGTCGTGGCCGGGATCTTGATGAGCACGTTGGGGCGGTCGACCGCCGCCGCCAGCTCGAGGGCCTGGGCGACCGTGGCAGCGGTGTCATGGGCGAGGCGGGGGTCGACCTCGATCGAGACGCGGCCGTCGACGCCGCCGGAGGCCTCGTACACCGGAGCGAACAGGTCGCAGGCGTCGCGGACGTCCTGCGTGGTGAGCGCCATGACGGCCTCGTCGACGGTGCGTCCGGCCTGCGCCAGCTGGCGGACCTGCTCGTCGTACGCGCTGCCGGCGGACAGGGCTGCCTGGAAGATCGAGGGGTTCGTCGTCACACCGACGACCCCGTGGGTCTCGATGAGCTGCGCGAGGTTGCCCGACGTCAGTCGCTCGCGAGACAGGTCGTCCAGCCACACGGAGACCCCGTGGGCGGCGAGGTCGGCGACGGCCGTGCTGGTCACCGGGCTCACGCCCCGGCCGCGCTCTTGCGGCTGGGCTTCCCGGGGGTTCCGACGTCCGTTCCGGTGTCCTTGCGGGCCCGCGGTGCGGTGTCGTTCAGTCCGGGAACCTGGCCGGCCTTGCGGGCCGCCGCCAAGGACTCCTTCGCGGCCTTGACCACCGCCTCCGGGGTGAACCCGAACTCGCGGAAGAGGGTGCTGGCGTCGGCCGAGGCCCCGAAGTGCTCGATGCTGACCGATCGCCCGGAGTCCCCGACCACGTCCCGCCACCCCTG